>NZ_JBEXLP010000128.1:0-15387 GCF_040610035.1 Streptomyces sp. NPDC004542 | reverse complement strand
CCGGCGGCGGCGGCCGCCAGCGCGGGCGGCCGGCACTCCGCGATGACGCGGGCGGTCCTGCGAGGCTACGACCTGACGGAGCCCGACCAGACCCACGCGGTCCGGCTGCTGGGCAGCGTCTTCCACGGCTATGTCGGTCTCGAGCTGGCCGGCGGGTTCAGCCACAGCGCCCCCGACTCGCAGGAGAGCTGGTCCCGCATCCTCGACGCCCTCGACTCCCTGCTGCGGAACTGGCCCGCCGGCGGGACCCCCTGAACGGAACAGGTTGCACGCGATGCCCACCCAGGACCACTGGATCACCACCCCCGTCACCCCGGACCTCCTGCGCGGAGCCCTCGACGTGGAGCGCACCGAGCGCGGCCTGCTGCCGCACCGGCTCCCGGCCCGGGCCCGCGCCCAGTGCGCCGACCCGCAGCTGGCCATGGCCGAGGCCCAGCCCTCCGGCGTACGCCTGGTCTTCCGCACCCGGGCGACGGCCGTCGAACTGGACACGCTGCCGACCAAGCGCGTCTACCGGGGCGCCCCGCCCCGCCCGGACGGCGTGTACGACCTCCTCGTGAACGGCCGCCCGGCCGGCCGGGGCAGCGTGGCGGGCGGCGACACCGTGACCGTCGACATGGCCACCTGGACCGCCGAGCGGCAGTCCGGCCCCGTCGGCACCCTGCGCTTCACCGGCCTGCCCGGCGGTGTCAAGGAGATCGAGATCTGGCTCCCGCACAACGAGACCACCGAGCTCGTCGCCCTGCGCACCGACGCCCCCGTCGAGCCCGCACCCGACCCGGACCGCAGGGTGTGGCTGCACCACGGCAGCTCGATCAGCCACGGCTCCGACGCCGCGAGTCCCACCACCACGTGGCCCGCGCTGGCCGCCCGTCTCGGCGGTGTCGAGCTGATCAACCTGGGCCTCGGCGGCAGCGCCCTGCTCGACCCGTTCACCGCCCGCACCCTGCGCGACACCCCCGCCGACCTGATCAGCGTCAAGATCGGCATCAACCTGGTCAACGCCGACCTGATGCGCCTGCGTGCCTTCGGCCCCGCCGTCCACGGCTTCCTCGACACCGTCCGCGAAGGGCACCCCGACACCCCCCTGCTGGTCGTCTCGCCCATTCTGTGCCCCATCCACGAGGACACGCCCGGCCCCAGCGTCCTGGACCCCGGCTCGCCCGGTACCGGCCGGCTGCGGTTCCGGGCCGCGGGCGATCCGGCGGAGGCGGCCGCGGGGAAACTGACCCTGCGTGTCATCCGGGAGGAGCTCGCCCGGATCGTGGCGCAGCGGGCGGCCGACGACCCCCGGCTGCACCACCTCGACGGCCGCGAGCTCTACGGAGAGGCCGACTCCGCCGAGCTGCCGCTGCCCGACGACCTCCACCCGGACGCCGTCACCCACCGCCGCATCGGTGAGCGCTTCGCCGGGCTGGTCTTCACTCCCGGAGGGGTCTTCGGCACCCTCTGAGGCCGCCGCGCCGCCCGCTTGATGTCTGATATGGGCGAAATGCCGGAGACCTTGGCCACAGGGGGGCCGAGAATCCCGGAGCCGGGGTACGTGTACTGCGGACAGACATCCAGCGGAAGGAAGGATCCGTCATGTTCCGGTCGGCGCACGCCCCTCTGTGCCCGCGGCCGCTGCCGCGGCTCATGGTTCAGGCGGTCCGGCTGCCGGGGCCCTGGGCTTCGTCGTGTATCTGCGCGGCGGCCGCGTCGCAGAACGCCTCCAGCCCCTCCAGCAGCGCGGTCCGCTTGGCGGCGGGCATCAGGTCCAGTACCGACTCCAGGGTGCCCTCCCGGCGCGTCCGCAGATCGGCGAGGAAGGCGCGGCCCCGGCTGCTGAGGTGCAGGCGCACCTCGCGCCGGTCGTCCGGGCTCATGACGCGCCGGACGAAGCCGGCGGCCTCCAGTCGGTCGCACAGGCGGCTGGTGGAGGGTGGCGTCGAGGCGAGGGACTGAGCGAGCGTGCGCAGGTTGATGCCCTCCTGGTGCTCCAGGATGAGCAGGACCCGCAGCTGCGAGGCGGACGCCGGCGCGGTCGACGCCCGGCCCCACAGGACTTCCAGCAGTTCCGCGGCCGTCGCGGTCACCCGTGCGACCTCGGCGGGTTCCGGACGGGGACGGAAGGCGGTCACTGTCACACTCTCGCAGACACGGGGACGGCTCTCGCAGACACGGGGACGGGCGCCAGCCTACTAGGGCCTGTCCGTCCGGGGGCGACCCGAGTCGTCGTCCGGTGGAACTGAACGGAACTGAACGGCCCTGAACGGCCCTCCGAGGGGAACGAGGCCCGTAAGTGTTCGGTGAAGGATTGGTGTGTTTACCATCGTGAACAGATTCGTGGCCGCAGAGCGCGCTCTGCGCCGAGCGGCCCCCCATGCCCTGCTCGACGCCGCCCGTCAGGTGCTGACGGACCGGTACGCGGCGGAATCCGTCGAGCTGCTCATGGCCGACTACGGCGGGACCGTGCTGCAGCCGGTGTCCGTGCCGCCGTACCAGCACGATCCGGTCCCGGCGCACAGCGGCTCGGCCGGCCGGGCCTTCGGCGCCCAGGAGCCGTACGTGGAGGCCGTCCGCGGCCGGGCGCGCGTACACCTGCCGGTCACCGTACGGGGCGACCGGCTGGGTGTGCTGTCAGTCACCCTGCCGGACGGCGAACACGCGCGTGACTGCCTTCAGGAGCTGGCGGACGTCGCGGAGGTGCTCGGCCACGAACTGGTCGTGGCCGAACGGGACACCGACGTGTACCTGCAGGCACGGCGCAAGGACCGGCTCACCCTCGCCGCCGAGATGCAGTGGCAGCTGCTCCCGGGCCGCGCCTGCGCACGCCCCGAGTACGAACTGGGCGCGCAGCTGGAACCGGCGTACGCCATCTTCGGGGACAACTTCGACTGGTCGGCGACGGCGGACCGCCTCATGCTGTACGTCACCAACGGCATGGGGGAGGGTATCGAGGCCTCCCTGCTGACGAACCTGGCCATCAACGCGCTGCGCAACGCGCGGCGGGCCGGCATCCCGATCGCCGACCAGGCGGCCCTGGCCGACCAGGCCGTCTACGCCCACTACCGGGGCCGCTGCTACCTCTCGGTGCTCCTGCTCGAATTCGAGCTCGCCACGGGACGCGCCTGGGTCGTCGACGCGGGCTCCCCGCACATGCTGCGGCTGCGCGGCGGCGCTGTGGAACGCGTCACTCCCGAGGCCCAGCTTCCGCTCGGCATGTTCGAGGAGACCGACTACGTCGCACAGGAGTTCGAGGTCGAGCCCGGTGACCGCCTCGTCTTCGTCAGCGACGGCGTCCACACGGCCGCCTCCCCCGGCGGAGAGGCCTACGGGGACAGCGCCCTGACGAGGGCCATCACCGCCACGCGGCTGCTGCCCGCGGCCGAGGTCCCGCGTGCCGTCCTGCGCGAGCTGTCGGATCACCGCGGCCGGAACGAGCCGCAGGATGACGCTTTGGTGGTCTGTCTGGACTGGCGCGGGCGCTGACGGGCACAGAGCAGGAAGAGGGGGCCTGCGCGACCGTGAAGATCGCGTGTTGTTCACGCGGGAGGCGCAGCGCTAATGTTTGTCATAAGGCAATAATCTGGCCAGGACGGCGGACGACGACCGGCAGGCCAGCCGGCCGGTGCAGTAGGGAGACGATGTACGTGTCGGACCAGCATGCGGCGGACGAGCCCACGGCACACCAGGTGGGTGACTTCCTGGAGCGGCGCCGCGAGCAGCTCGCCCAGCGCTGGGCGGACGCCACCCTGTTCCGTACGGTCTTCACCGTATCCCGGGACGAGGCGGTCGAGGCGGGCAGGTCCGTGGTGGACGCCCTGTCCGAGGTGGCCCGCGCCGGAAGGCTGGACGACGTCGCCGCACCCGGCTTCGACCAGGTGCGCGATCAGCTCGGCCGGATGTCCGCATCCCTGGCCCGCGCCGGATACACCCCGGCCCAGATCGCCAACGAGGTCGCCGCCCTGCGCCGCCCGTCCCTCGAGCTGCTGCGCGGTGAGTACGCCGACCCGTCCGGCCCGGAGGTCACCGAGAGCCTGCTGGCCCTGACCGTGCTGCTGGACACCCTGCGCCTGGTCGTGATGGAGACCGCCCTCAGCGCGGGCGAGGAACTGATCTCACGCCAGCGGCAGCAACTGCTCGAGGTGGCCACCCCGGTGATCAAGCTGTGGGAGGGCACCGTCGCGGTGCCCCTCATCGGCACCCTGGACAGCGCCCGCAGCCAGGTGGTCATGGAGAGCCTGCTGGAGGCGATCGTCGACCAGCGCGCCCGGTACGCCATCCTCGACATCACCGGGGTCTCCACGGTCGACTCGCTCGTCGCCCAGCACCTGATGAAGACGGTGGCCGCGGCCCGGCTGATGGGCGCCGAGTGCATCGTCTCCGGCATCCGCCCCGCGATCGCGCAGACCATCGTGCACCTCGGCATCGACCTGGGTACGGTGCTCACCCGCGCTTCCCTGGCCGACGCCCTCGCCTACGCGCTCGGCCAGCAGGGCATCCAGGTCTCCCCGAGCACGGCCGTCGGAGTGAGCGCGCGGTGAGCGGTGCCCATCCCGGTCCCACGGTCCCGGTGCTGGCACTGGGAGACGTTCTGCTGGTCACCGTCCAGGGGGAGCTGCACGACGGGATGGCCGAGCAGCTCCAGCAGGACATCACGGAACGCATCGCGCGCACCGGTGTGAGCGGTGTGGTGATCGACGTCTCCGGCGTGGACATCGTCGACTCCTTCCTCGGCCGGATCTTCGCCGAGATCGCCGCCGGCACCCGGCTGCTGGCGGCCCGCACGGTACTGGCCGGAATGCGGCCCGCCGTGGCGATAACCCTCGTGGAACTGGGGCTCACCCTGCCAGGAATGACCACCGCCCTCGACGTCGAACGCGCGTTGGAGCTGCTCGGACAGCCCGTACCCGCGTCGACGGCGTTCGCCGACAGAAGGAAGGGAGGCACGTGACGCCGGCCTCCCGCCCCGCAGCGGCCGTCACGCTGCCCATCGGCTCGGACGCGGACCTGGCCTGGGTGCGGCAGCAGGTGCGCCAGACGGCGGCCGGCCTCGGCTTCGGTCTGGTGCAGCAGACGAAACTGGTCACCGCCGCCAGCGAACTGGCGCGCAACACCCTCGTCCACGGCGGCGGAGGGCACGCGGAGATCACCCCCCTGGACTCCGGGCACGCGCGCGGCCTCAAGCTGTCCTTCGCCGACAGCGGCCCCGGCATCCGGGACCTGGACCTGGCGATGACCGACGGCTACACCACCGGGGGCGGCCTGGGCCTCGGCCTGAGCGGCGCCAAGCGGCTGGTGCACGAGCTGACCGTCGACACCGAGCCCGGCCGGGGCACCACCGTCACCGTTGTCGCCTGGGCCGTCGCCGTGCCCCCCGCCCGCCCGGAGCCGGGATGAGCCGGGTGTGGGACGTGCCGGTGCACGACTCGACCCGGGTGCGGGACGTGCGGGTCGCGGCCGAGGAGGCCGGCGCGTACGCCGGCCTGGACGCGCACCGCACGGCGGTCGCGGCGCTGGCCGCCACCGAACTGGCCACCAACCTGCTCAAACACGCGGGCGGCGGCCGGGTGCTGATCAACATCGTCGAACTGCCGCCGGCCGACGACGGCGCCCGCGTACCGTCGGTGCAGCTCTTCGCCCTCGACCACGGCCCCGGCATCGTGGACGTCGGCGCCGCCCTGCGCGACGGCTACACCACCGTGAACACCTCGCTCGGCGCGGGCCTGGGCACCTGCCTGCGCATCTCCAGCGCCTTCGACCTGTACAGCGCCCGCGGCCGGGGAACGGTGGTGACGGCCCGCATCGACCAGCGGACCACCACCGGCCGAGCGGACGACGCGCCCGGCGCCCGGGCCGGAGGCGTCAACGTGGCCCTCGCCCGGCTGGAACACTCCGGGGACGCCTGGAGTTGGGTGCGCTCCGGACCGCGTACCACCCTGATGCTGGCCGACGGGCTCGGCCACGGGGGCAAGGCGGCCGAGGCCTCGACGGCCGCCGTCGGCGAACTGTGCCGCGCCGCGCACCTGCCGCCCGTCGAACTCCTGCGGTGCCTGCACACCGCCCTGCGGCCCACCCGTGGCGCGGCCGTCGCGGTGGCCCAGCTCGACGAGGAGGCCGGGGAACTCGGCTTCGCCGGTGTCGGCAACGTCGGCGCCCGGCTGTACGACGGCGGCGCCTGGCAGCCGCTCGTCTCCCATCCCGGCATCGTCGGCGCCCACTTCCCGGCCGGCGTGCCCCTGCGGCAGGTGCCGTGGCACCGGGACAGTCTGCTCGTCCTGCACAGCGACGGGCTGCCCAGCCGCTGGACCCCGCCCGACGACCCCCGGCTCCTCACCCACGACCCGTCGGTGGTCGCCGCGGTCATCCTGCGCGACGCCAGCAGCCCCGCCCGACCCGTACGCGACGACACCAGCGTGGCCGTACTCGCCCCCGACCGCCGGACCCGCACCCATGACCACAGTCTCTGACGTCTGGCACATCGCATCCGTGTCCGACGCGGCCCGTGCCCGCGCCGCCGCCGCACGCCTCGCGACGGCCGCCGAGGTCCCCGTCCTCGAACGCGCCCGCTTCCTGACGGCGCTCACCGACCGGCTGCGGCAGTGCCTCGCCCAGGGCGGCGCGGAACTCGTCGTCACCGCCGAGCGGGCCGCCGCCGACGCGGACCGGCGGATCCGGGTGGAGGTCCGGCCGGCCGGCTCCTGGGCGGAGGACGCACCGCCCTGGCAGTCCACGCTGACCTGCCACGGCCCCGGGTGGCCGGCCGCGTCGGACCACCCGGCCGGGCCGGACGCGGCGGAGCTCGCCGAAGCCCTCCTGGCCGCCGACGAGGACACCGCGGCCGCCCTCGGCGGGCTCGACGAGCTGGAGGAACTGGTCCGGTTCCACCGCGAGGAGCTCCACCAGACGAACCAGGGCGTCCTGGCCCTCCACGCGGAACTCGACGCCGCCTCCCGCGCCCAGCGGGAACTCCTCGACGCCGAACGGACCGCGCGGGCCGCGGCGGAGAACGCGCGGCGGCTGCTGACCTTCCTGACCACCGCCAGCGCCGTCGTCACCTCCTCGCTGGACCACGAGGACATCCTGCGCCGGCTGCCCCGGCTCCTCGTCCCCGAGTACGCCGCCCAGGCAGACATCTGGATCTTCGACGACGACGAGCAGGCGGTCCACCACGGCGACCGCCCGGCCGCCGCCGTCACCGCCGCCCGCACCGGACGCCCCCAGCACGCCGCCGAGCACCCCGGCGCCCTCCCCGGGGTCGAGGACCATCCGCCCTCCGTGCTCTCCCCCGACCGGCCGCTGCTGTGCATCCCGCTCACCGCGCGCAGTGTCCTGGGCGTGCTGACGCTGACCGCGCCCGGTCCCCGTTTCGACCCGGACACCTGCGTCATGCTCCTGGAACTGGCCCGGCGCCTGGCCATCGCCCTGGACAACGCCCGCCGCTACGAACAGCACCGGGACACCGCCGAGGCCCTGCAGCGCGCGCAGCTGACCGAACTCCCGGCGGCCGAAGGGCTGTTCCTGGCCGCACGCTATCTGCCCGCCACCCACGGCCTGAACATCGGCGGCGACTGGTACGACGCCTTCGCCCAGCCCGACGGCAGCGTGCTCGCCGTCATAGGGGATGTCACCGGGCACGGGCTGCGCGCGGCAGTGATCATGGGGCAACTGCGCACCGCGCTGCGCGCCTACGCCGTCGAGGGCGACAGCCCCGCCCGCATCCTGACCCGGCTGCACCACATGCTCCGTCACCAGCAGCCCGATCTGTACGCCACCGCCGTCATCGCCCGGTTCCGGCCCGGCGACCCCGAGGTCGTCTGGTCGGCCGCCGGGCACCCGCCGGCCGTGGTGCGCTCGCCCGACGGCGAGGTGCGGGTGCTGGACACCAAACCGGGCATCATGCTCGGGGTGCCGCTCGCCTACGAGTACGAGGACCACGTGGTCCGCGTCGGGCCCGGCTCCACCGTCGCCCTGTACACGGACGGACTGGTCGAGCGCCGGGCGCACGGCATCGATCCGGGCATCGAGCGCCTCGCCCACGCGCTTGCCGCGCTGAGCGCGGCGGAGCTGGAGGACCTCGACGCCTGTGCCGACTCGCTGCTCAAGCCGATGCTGCACGACTCCGAACGCGACGACGACATCTGCCTCCTGCTGTGCCGCACGGCGCCCTAGGTGTAGTGCCCCGTGAGGTCCGTTTCCCGGGCGGACGAGGGGACTTCGGCGAGAGGGCCTAGCGTTCGCGCTGTTCGGGCAGTCCGGTCTCCCGGCTCGCGAGGAAGGCGTTCAGACCGCGCCTCAGCGCGGTGCGTTCGGCGGGTCGCATCGCTGCCAGGGCCGCCGCCAGGGCCTGTCCGCGGCGGGCGGCGACATCGGCGAGGACGTGCCGCCCGTGGGCGGTGAGGCTCAGCCGGACCTCGCGTCGCTTGTGCGGGTGCAAGGCGCGCTCGAGCAGTCCGGCCGCCTCCAGCCGGTCGCACAACCGGCTGGCGGTCGGCATTCCTATGTCCAGCCGTTGCGCCAGCGCGGTCAGGTTCACGCCCGGCGCCGTCTCGAGAGCCCGCAGCGCACGCAACTGGTGCAGGGACAACCGCAGGGCCGCCTCCTGGGCGGCGAGCGCCCACAGGGTCGTCAGGTGCTCCACGGCGTCGAAGATCTCCCGGGCGATGGCCTCCGGGCCGTCGCCCCGTATGTCCGCCCGCTCCTCGCCGGGCTCGCCGAGATGGGTCACGACATCACTTTTCCTCAGCTCCACGCCGTACGGGTGTCACCTCACTCCCCTCGCAGTACCCGACGAGCCGCGGCGCAAGCCGCCGGGGAAGGGGGCGTGTACGGCGGATACCGGGGTAGACGCGTGGCGTGAGCATCGCGGTGACGGAAGACGAAGTGGCGCCGGCCACCCGGGGCGACGGCATCATGCCGGACGCCGTGCCGATACAGGCCACGGCGGCCCTGGACGACGACGACGGGTGCATCGCCCAGGCCCGTCGCCTGGCGGCCGGGTTCCTGACACGGGCGCAGGCCGAGCACGGGCTGCCGGTCTCCCCGCGCGCGGTGGAACTCGCCCGGCTGGTGACCAGCGAACTGGTCACCAACGCGCGCAAGTACGCCCCGGGTCCGGTGCTGCTGGACCTGAGGATCGCCGGCGGCCTGGTGGAGGTCGTCGTCTGGGACAGCGATCCGGTCCTGCCCGTGGTGCGGGCCGCCGACCCGGGGCGCGTCGGCCAGCACGGCCTGGAGATCGTGATGGCCGTCTGCCAGGGATTCGAGGCGCAGCGGGAGCCGGTGGGCAAACGTGTCACCGCGCGGATCGCGCTGCTGGACTGAGGGCGGGGCGGCCCGGCGCGGACGAGGCACCTATCCGCCCCAGAAACCCCATGACGCCGTGCCGTGCACGGCCGTCAGCACGGCGAGGACCACGAGGTCCGCTATGCCCAGTCCGAGACCGAGCAGGGCCCGGAACCGGCGCGGGGTGCCCCGCCGCAGCGCGATGACGGCCAGCACGATCGCGATCGGGCCGAGGACGAGGTTGAGGACGAGCAGGCCGACGAGCCCGAGGACGAAGGAGGCCACGGCCATCCCCTCGGTGTCCCGCCGGCCCGTCCGGCGCGAGGGAGGTGCGGTCAGTCGCATCGCCTACGCCCCCCTCGTCCCGCGGCGGCGCCGTTCCCGCGCCGCGAAGACCAGCAGCCAGAGGGCGATCAGCGTGCCCAGGACGACCGTGACGGGCCAGGGGAGGTACGCGGCGGCCCCCACGACGATGCCCAGCAGGAGCAGGGCGGCGACCAGGAAGAGCACGGGCTACCTCCCGCCTTCGGCCGGGCCGGTGGCACGGTGCTGACGACTGCTCGGCCGTTTGCTCGACTTCCTCAACGCGTTCATGACATCGCGGGTTACCCGCAATCGGCCCCGTCACGCAGGTGCGCCCGGGCATCGTCCAGAATCCGGCGGGCGGCGTCCAGTGCCGCGGCGCGGTCCTCGGGGACGAGGCCGATGCGGGTGCGCCGGTCGAGGAGGTCCGCGGTGTCGAGCGCGCCCTCGTGGCGTGCGGCCCACAGCAGTTCGGCGCCGGTGACGGGATGACCGGGCACGACGGGCTCGCCCAGCCGGCGGTCCCCGGCGGCCAGGGAGTGCACCGCCACGGCCTCGGTGCCGTAGCGCCGGACCAGGCGCCGGGGCGCGGGCAGCGTGCCCAGCCGGGACGGAGCCGCGGCACCGACGAGCGGGAGGGCGGCGGTGGGGGACGGGCCGGCCGGCAGGCGGTGCGCCGTGACGGCGGCGTCGACGGCGTCCTCGGCCATGCGCCGGTACGTGGTGAGCTTGCCCCCGACCACCGTGACGACGCCCTCCTCGGAGGTCAGTACCGCGTGCCGGCGGGAGATGTCGGCGGTCCCGGCCGCCTCGCCCGGCCCCTGCGGCGCGGTGTCCAGCAGCGGACGCAGGCCCGCGAACGCGCCCACGACGTCGTCGCGCCGCACCGGGGCGTCCAGGACGGAGCCGAGCACGTCGAGCAGGAAGCCGATGTCCGTCTCCGGTACCTCCGGGACGTCGGGGACGGGGCCCTCGACGGGTTCGTCGGTGAGACCGACGTAGACCCGGCCGTCGCCCTGCGGCAGGACGAGCACGAAGCGGTTGGTCTCGCCGGGGACCGGGATGTGCAGTCCCGCCGGCAGCGGCCCGAGCCGCTCGGCGCGCAGCACCAGATGGGTGCCCCGGGACGGCCGGATCCGGATGCCCTCGACCAGGCCGCCCGCCCACACACCGGAGGCGTTGACCACCGCGCGGGCCCTGATCTCGCCCTCCTCGCCGGTGAGCTCGTCACGGACGCGGGCGCCGGCGGCGTTCAGCCGGAGTGCCCGGACCCGGGTCAGGACGCGCGCGCCGTGGGCGGCGGCGGTGCGGGCGAGCGCGGTCACCAGGCGGGCGTCGTCGGTGAGCCGGCCGTCCCAGGACAGCAGGCCGCCGCGCAGGCCGTCGGTGCGCAGTGCGGGGGCCAGGTGGCGGGTCTCCACCGCGGACAGCCGGCGGGGCGCGGGCAGGGTGGCGCGGGACGTGCGGGCCGCCAGGCGCAGGGCGTCGCCGGCCCGGAAGCCGGCCTGGGCGAGGGCGGCCTGGCCGCGCGAGACCAAGGGGGTGAGCGGCAGCACGAACGGCTGGGGCCGGACCAGGTGCGGCGCGGTGCGCCGCATCAGCACCCCCCGTTCCACGGCGCTCTCGTGGGCCACGTCGAACTGCGCGGACGCCAGGTAGCGCAGGCCGCCGTGGATGAGCTTCGAGCTCCAGCGCGAGGTGCCGAAGGCGAGGTCGTGGGCGTCGACGGCGACGACCGAGAGCCCGCGGGCCGCGGCGTCCAGGGCGGCTCCGGCGCCGGTGGCACCGAGGCCGACCACCAGGACGTCCGCCACGGGGCCGCCGACGGTCGCGGCCAGCTCGCGTGAGCGGCGCGCGGCGGACAGGGACGAGCTGCTGGTGGGTCTCATGGGGTGAGGGTCCTCTCCAGGACGGTCCGCAGCTCCGCGAGGAAGGCGGCGGTGGTCAGGTCCGGGTCGTCCTCGTCGGTCATGGTCCGCAGCGACAGGGTGAAGGACTGGACGACCAGCAGCAGCGAGCGGGCCTGCCGCTGCACGGGGCAGGCCCGCACCGAACCGTCGGCGTGCCCGTCGCGCAGGGCGCCGGCCAGCAGCTCCAGCAGGGCGTCCTGGCTGGCGCCGCGACGGTCCAGCACGTACGGCAGGAGCAGTTCCGGATCGACGTCGATGATCTTGCGGAACAGCGGGTGGGCGCGGAAGGCCTCCACTCCGTCCACCAGTCCGTCGACGATCAGGTCCCGGGTGGACCGGTCCGCTCTGCGCTCCGGCATCGCCCGCAGGGCCACGTCGACCCATTCACGCGTCATGAGGTCCCCGACGAGGGAGCGGACGTCGGGCCAGCGCCGGTACAGGGTCATGCGTGAGACGCCCGCCCGGCGCGCCACGTCGGTCAGGGTCGTGCGACGGACCCCGACGGCCAGTACGCAGTCGCGCACCGCGTCGAGCACCGGGTCGCTGTCCCGCTGGTCGTCGTCCCGGCTGTCGTCCCGTCGGCTGTCGTTCCGCTGGTTGTGACGAATAGGCGTCATGTGTAACAGTGTAACGCCCCGGAAGCGAGCGATGAGGACGACCGTCATGGACATGCTGTGGAGTGGCTGGGGTGACCCGGCCAAGGCGGCACCGCTGCCCGAGACGGTGACCGGACTGCTGCGGGACCTGCTGGGCGTCAAGCCGCGCCCGGCCGAACCGCCGCGGCCGGGCGGCATCCCCGTGCCCGCCGCACCGCTCGGCACCGCGGTGCTCCGGGCGCTGTCCGCGGCCGTGGGCGGCGCCGAGCACGTCCGTACCGACCCGGAGACCCGGCTGCGGCACACCCGCGGCAAGTCCACGCCCGACCTGCTCCGCATCCGGGCCGGGGACGTCCAGGACATGCCCGCGGCCGTCGTCCTCCCGGCCCGGCACGACGACGTACTCGCCGTCCTGCGCGCGTGCACCGCGCACGGCCTCGCCGCGGTCCCGTTCGGCGGCGGCACCTCCGTCGTCGGCGGCCTCGCCCCCGCACGGCGGGTCCCGTTCGTCGCCCTGGACCTGCGCCGCATGAACCGGCTGCTCGCCGTCGACCCCGTCTCCCGCACCGCCACCCTGCAACCCGGCCTGCGCGCACCCGAGGCCGAGGCGCTGCTGGCCGGGCACGGCTTCACCCTGGGGCACTTCCCGCAGTCCTACGAGTGGGCCACCATCGGCGGGTTCGCCGCCGCCCGCTCCAGCGGACAGGCCTCCGCCGGATACGGGCGCTTCGACGAGATGGTGCTCGGCCTCACCCTCGCCACCCCCGAAGGCACCCTCGAGACCGGCCGCGCTCCCCGCTCCGCCGCCGGGCCCGACCTGCGCCAGCTCGTCCTCGGTTCCGAGGGCGCGTTCGGCGTCATCACCTCCGTCACCGTCCGGGTACGCCCCCTGCCGGACGTCCGCCGGTACGAGGGCTGGCGCTTCGCCTCCTTCGAGGAGGGCACCGCCGCGCTGCGGCGGCTCGCCCAGGACGGCCCGCGCCCCACGGTGCTGCGCCTGTCCGACGAGACCGAGACGCTGGTCGGCCTCGCGCAGCCCGACGCGATCGGCTCCAAGGGGGCGCCGCCGAACGCCGGATGCCTGGCGATCGCCGGCTACGAGGGCACCGAGGAGGACACCGGCCACCGCCGGGAACGGGCCGCCGCCGTCCTGCGCGAGTGCGGCGGCAGCTACGCCGGTACGGAGCCGGGCGAACGCTGGGCGCACGGCCGCTACGCGGCGCCCTACCTGAGGGACTCGCTGCTCGACGCGGGAGCCTTCGCGGAGACGCTGGAGACCGCCGCCTTCTGGTCGCGCCTGCCCGAGCTGTACGCCGCCGTCCGCACCGCACTGACCACGACGCTCACCGACGCCGGCACCCCGCCCCTGGTCATGTGCCACATCTCGCACGTCTACGAGAACGGCGCCTCGCTGTACTTCACCATCGTCTCCGCCCAGGGAGACGACCCGGTCGCCCACTGGGCCCCGGCCAAGCGGGCGGCGGGCGAGGCGATCCTCGCCGCCGGCGGCACCATCAGCCACCACCACGGCGTGGGCACCGACCACCGCGACTGGTACGTCCGCGAGGCCGGACCCCTCGGCGTCGCCGCCCTCCGGGCCGTCAAGCAGCGCCTGGACCCCGGGCACATCCTCAGCCCCGGCGTCCTGCTGCCCACCGACTGACCCGCCCCGCGCGCACCGCACGACCCGCTCCACCCGCCCGCATCACCGTCCCGGAGGCGCACCCCATGCGACAGTTCACCGCCGTCGTCAACCCCACTGCGGGATCAGCGGGCGCGGCGGCCGCCCTGCTCCGGGTGGCCCGTGTGCTCCGGGAGGCCGGGGCGGAGCTGGAGACGGAGTACAGCCGCAGCCTGGCGCACGCCCAGGACATCGCCCGCCGCGCGGGGGAACGGGGGCGGGTGGTGCTGGCGGTCGGCGGCGACGGCATCGCCGGCGGCGTCGGCGGCGCGCTGAGCGGCACCGGCACCGTGCTCGGCCTCGTCCCGGCCGGCCGGGGCAACGACTTCGCCAGGGCCCTGGGCCTGCCCGCCGACCCCGACGCCCTCGCCCGGCTCCTGCTGGAAGAAGAGCCGCGCGCGGTGGACACCATCGAGCTGCGGTCGGCCGCCCACGACAGGACCACCGTGCTGGGCAGCGTGTACGCGGGGGTCGACGCGCTCGCCAACCGCCACGCCAACCGGGCCCGGCTGCTGCGCGGCGCCGCCTCCTACTACGCGGGCGGCCTGCGGGCCGTGACCACCTGGCGCCCGGTGGACTACCGGGTCACCGTCGACGGCCGGACCCACGCCCACCGCGGCTACACGGTCGTCGCCGCCAACTCCCCCTACTACGGCTCCGGACGCATGATCGCCCCCGCCGCCCGCGTGGACGACGGCCTGCTCGAGGTCGTGATGATCCATCAGGCGCCGCGCCGGCTGTTCTTCACCCTGATGAACGAGCTGGCCTCCGGCGCCCACGTCGAGCGGCCCGAGGTCCGCGTCCTGCGCGGCCGGGAGATCCGTATCGAGGCCGACCGCGAGGTGCCCTACGGAGCCGACGGAGAGGTCGAGGCGGTCCTGCCCGTCACGGCGAGGGTGCTGCCCGGCGCGCTGAAGATTCTGTACTGACGTCCCGGGAGTGTGACACCGGGACACCGTCCGCGAGTGCCGCCGAGCCACCTCCCACACCGCAGAGCGGGACGGCTGGCCGCCGACCGGGCCCGGGGCGTCGACCCCCGCCCCGTCGTCCCCCGTGCGCTGCCCGCCTCCCTGGCCGTGCGCCACACCTTCCCCCGGCACACCCTCGACGGCGGCACCGTGCGCGCCGCCCTGCTCGACCTCGTCGTACGGCTCGGGCACCTGCTGCGCCTGCGCGGACAGGCGGCCGGCGCCCTCACGCTGACGCTGCGGTTCGTGGGCGGGGCCGGGTGGGAGACGACCCGGCGCCTGCCCGAGCCGTCCGCGCACGACGAGGACCTGCGCGTGATCGCCCACCGGCTGCTGGACGCCGCCGGACTGCAACGCGGCCGGCTCGTCGCGCTGGCCCTGAAGGCGGACGGCCTGCTCGACGCCGGCCAGGTCGCCGAGCAGCTGAGCCTGGACCCCGCCCGCGCGTCCCGTCTGGCCGCGGAGGCGGCCATGGACCGCGTCCGTGCCAGGTTCGGTCCCGGCGCGGTCGGCCCGGCCGCGGTCTTCCGCCACGCGTCCTGAACCGGGTGACGACAGCGCTCCCCGCCGTGTTCTTGTGCTGCCGCGCGCCAGGGGCCGCCCGGCGGCGGGCCCGGGCCCGGGGGGGGCGGCGCGGAGGGGGCTGCCCGGGGCCCCTGCGG
>NZ_JBEXLP010000127.1:0-15425 GCF_040610035.1 Streptomyces sp. NPDC004542 | reverse complement strand
GGGCGGCCTGCGCCGCGCGCTCCGGTACGTCCCGGCGACCGTCGCGGCGCTCGCCCTGGCCGGGGCCGCCTGGATCGCGGTCACCGGACTGCTCGCCCGCACGGAGCTGCTCGCGGCCGAGCGGGACCTCGATGCGCTGCGGCGCTCCGTGACGGCCGCACCGGCACCCGGCGCGGCCGGACGGCAGCGGCCCTCGGTGCGGTCCGCGGCGGCCCACGCCGCCCGGGCGCACCGCCTCACCACGGGACCGGCCTGGTACGTCGCCGCCCGCCTGCCCTTCCTCGGCGGCCCGCTGCGGACCGTGCGCGGCGCCGCGTCCGCCGCCGACCGGCTGTCCGCCGGCGTCCTCTCCCCCCTGATCCGCGCCCTGCCGGCACCGGACGGCCCCGACGGGATGTCCGGGGCGCTGCGGTCACTGCGCGAACACGCCCCGGACGTCGTCCGGGCGGCAGAGGTCGCCGCCCGGGTGCGGGCCGACGTGCGCGGGCTGCCCCGGTCCACCTGGCTGCCGGCGGCCGACCGGGCCCGGGCCGCCCTCGCCCGGCAGACCGACCGCCTCGCCCCGGCGCTGGCCGACGTCTCCGTGGCGGCCCGTCTGCTGCCGTCACTCCTCGGTGAACAGGGCGAACACCGCTACTTCCTGGCGTTCCAGAACACCGCCGAGGCACGCGGCACCGGAGGGGTCGCGGGGGCCTTCGCGGTGCTCCGGACCGACCGGGGCCGGGTGTCGTTCGAGCGGTTCGGCAACAACACCGAGATGGCGGCGGCGAAGGCGGACATCGACCTGGGCGCCGAGTTCGCCGACCGCTACGCGGGCAGCGATCCCACCCGCGTGTGGGCCAACTCCAACCTCAGCCCGCACTTCCCCTACGCGGCCCGCATCTGGGCCGCGGCCTGGCACCGGCACACCGGTGAGCGCGTGGACGGCGCGATCGCCCTCGACCCGGCCGCGCTGGGCCGTCTCCTGCGGGTCACCGGTCCGGCCCGGCTGGCCGACGGCACCGAGCTCACCGCCGACAACGTCCTGGACCTCACCGAGCGGGCCAGCTACGCGCGCTACGACGACGTGACCCGGCGCAAGGCCTTCTTCGTCGACGCGGCACGCGCCGTCGCCGGGCCCCTGCTCGCCGCCTACGCCGACACCCGCCGACTGCCCGCCCTGCTCCTGGCCGTGCACGAGGCGCAGCGCGAGGGCCGGCTGAAGCTGTGGAGCGCGCACCCCGAGGAACAGCGGCTCCTGGAGACGCGCCCCTACGCGGGCACGCTCCCGGACACCCCGGGCCCCTTCGCGGGGCTGGCGGTGAACAACGCGGCGGGCTCGAAGCTGGACTACTACCTGGACCGGAGCCTGGTCTGGGAGGCGGGGGACTGCGCCGGCGGCGGGCGCCCGGTCACCGTCACCGTGACCCTGACCAACCGCGCCCCGTCCGCCGGCCTGCCCGGCTACGTCACCCTGCGGGAGGACCACCCGCCCTACCGCACCCGGCCGGGCGACAACCGGCTCCTGGTGTCGTACTACGCCGGGGCCGGAGCCGACCTCGTCGGCGCCACCCTGGACGGCCGTACCGCCCTGCTGGCGCCCGGCACCGAACGCGGCCACCCCGTGTACACGCTCGATCTGGAACTGCCCGCGGGCGCCCGCCGCACCCTGGTGCTGAACCTGCGCGAACCGCACGCGGACGGCAGGCCGGTCCTGCTGCGCCAGCCCCTGGTCACGCCCCTGCGGGCCACGGTGAAACCGGGCAGTGCATGCGGCAGCCGGACAAACAGCACGGCACAGGGTCCTATCGGGTGACAGTCGCCCCGCGGGCAAGCGTCGCACCCCGCTCCGCCGCGGACGCCATACACACTCGATCAGACCCTTTTACTCCCGTTTGGAGGGCGAATGTCGCTGTTCGGGGAGATCATGCCCCAGCTACCGGGGGCACGACAGCCGTGGCCCCGGGGCGTCGACGAACAGCCACCGGCCGGACGCGACACCGGCAAACCCCTCTGGTACATGCCGGCCGCCGCCTTCGGGGACGCGGTCGGCGCCCTCGTGCCGGCCTACCTCGCCTTCGCCCCGGCCGACGGCGCGCGGGCCGTGCTGCACGCGGCGGTGGCCGCCGTGGCCTGGCTGCTCGTGCGCACCGCACGGGACCGCTACGCCGAACGCCGGCTAGGGGAGAGCGGCGCCCTGCGCCCCGCGCTGCAGGACTGGCTGGTCCTGGTCGGCATGCTCGCGGTGGTACGGGCGGCGACCGGCGAGAACTCCCCCTTCCCCGTCGCGCTCGCCGCCCTGGCGCCCGCCGCGCCCACGAGTGCTCTCGTGCACACGCTGATCCGCCGCCATCTGGTCGCCCGGCGCCGCGACGGCCGCGCCGTGCGCCGGGCCCTGGTGATCGGAGAGGCGAAGGCCGTCGACGGCCTCGTCGGCCACCTCGCGCGGCGCACCGAGCACGAGTTCGTCATCGTCGGCCTCTGCCCGATCGGCAAGGAGAACCCGCAGTCGCTGGCCCCCGTCGCCGCCCGCCTCGGCAGACAGACGCCCGCGCGGATGGCGGCCGACCACACCCCGGTGCTGGACGCGGCCCGGCGGCTCGACGTGGACGCGGTCCTCGTCGTACCGGGACCGCACATGAGCGGAACCCGCCTGCGCCGGCTGTCCTGGGCCCTGCACGGCGAAGGGCGCCGGCTCGTGGTCGTACCGGGTCTGACCGAGGTGTCCGGGCGCCGGCTGGGCGTGTTCTCGGTGGCCGGACTGACCATGCTGAACGTCGCACCGCCCCTGCGGCGGGGGCTCGCCGCGGTGCTGAAGTCGGTGACCGACCGGCTGGGCGCGGCGCTGCTGATCGTGCTCCTGGCCCCGGTGTTCGCGGCGGTCGCCCTGGCCGTGCGCCTGGACTCCCCGGGACCCGTCGTGCACCGGCAGACCCGGATCGGACGCGGCGGAGCGCCCTTCACCATGATGAAGTTCCGCACCATGGTCGCCGACGCCGAACGGCTGCGGCACCAACTGGCCGGCACGAACGAGCAGGACGGCCGGATGTTCAAGATCCGGCGCGATCCGCGCATCACCCGCGCCGGCCGTCTGCTGCGCCGCTGCTCCCTGGACGAACTGCCCCAGCTGTTCAACGTGGTGTGCGGGGACATGTCCCTGGTCGGCCCGCGTCCGCCGCTGCCCGACGAGGTCGCCCGCTACGACGAGGTGGAACTGCGCAGACTCGCCGTCAAGCCGGGCCTCACCGGCCTGTGGCAGGTCAGCGGACGTTCGGACCTGTCGTGGGACGAGACGATCGCCCTGGACCTCGGATACGTGGACAACTGGTCGCCGTCGGTGGACCTCGGGGTGCTGGTGCGCACGGTGCGGGCCGTCGTCGCGGGCACCGGCGCCTACTGAGCGCACCGCGCGGAGCCCACCGGGCGCACCGCGCAGGGCCACTGAGCGCACCGCGCGGAGCAAGGAGAACCCATGGAATCGACAACCGCCCCCGCCGTCCCCGACGTGCTCGTCCTCGCCGACCGGCTCTTCCGGTGGGCCGACGCCCGCGACTGGTCCGGCCCCGACCCCTACGACGGGCTGACCGGACCGCTGGGGCGGCTGGCCGTGCACCGGGTGCTGCGCCAGGCCCTGCTGCAGACCGTCAAGCGCAGCCCGGCCGACCTGCGGCCGCTGCTCGGCATCCGCCCGCTGCGCACGGCCACCGCCACCGGTTGCGCGGCCGGTGCCTGCGCCCGGCTCGCCGCGGCCCCCGTCTGGCGCGAGCGCGCGCTGCGCCTCGGCCGGTCGACGGCCCAGGCGCAGCTGTCCGGCCGGTACGCCGGGCTGTGGCGCTACGAGTTCGATGTGCAGACCCGCTGGTCGTACTACCCGGCGTCGCTCCCCAACCTGGTGGCCACCACCTTCTGCGCGGACGGCTGTCTGGATGCCGGGACACTCGACGGCACGGCCGTGCGGTCGCTCGCCCACGGGCTGCTGACGCACCTGCACAACGGCGTGTTCTTCACCTACACGCCGGGCAGCGGCGTCCTCGTCCACAACGCCAACCTCATGGGTGCCGCGCTCGCCGCCCGCCTGGCCCGCGCCACGCCCCTGCCCGCCGGCCTGGCGGACCGGCTGGCGGACGCGGCCCGCAGAGCGGTCGAGGTGAGCCTTCGGTGCCAGCGCCCCGACGGCTCGTGGCCGTACGGCCCGGGGCCGCGCCTGGGCTGGGTGGACGGCTTCCACACCGGATACGTGCTGCTGCGCCTGGACCAGGCGGCGACCCTGCTCGGCATGGACGTGCGGACCCCGCTCGTACGCGGGGTCGACCACTATCTGCGGCACCTCTTCGACGGCCCGCTGCCCCGCTACTTCGCGGACGCCCGGACCCGGCGGGACCCGAACAACGACGCCACGGCGGTACGCATGGCGGCATGGACGTCCGAACGCGGCTTCACCGGAACCGACTTCGGCCACGCCGTGCTGGCGGCGGTCATGGACCGCTACCCCGCCCTCGCCACGAACCCCGGGACCCCGCGGGCGAACAGGGCCCTGTGGGAGTCACCCCGCTGGAGCGCCGCCCCCCTCCTCGACGCGCTGACCGCCCTGCACACCACGTCACATCCACGCGGTCAGGCGACGGCGGCCGCCCGGTAACCCGACAGGACCTCCGCCGTCCGGCCCGCGCCGCCCGCCGCGTACCGCTCCCACCACACGGCCGCGCACAGCAGCCCGAACACGGCGAGCCCACGGTCACGCCGGCCGTGCACGTGCTCGGCGACGAGTCGGTCCGCCGTCCGCCGGTCGAAGACGTCGTCGAACAGCGGGGAGCGCCGTACCTCGGTCCACAGCCGGTGACCGTGCTCGCGCAGCAACGACCGCACCGGCGCCCCGAAGCCCGTCTTGGGACGCCGGGCGACGAACTCCGGCACACCGGAGGCGACCGCGGCCGCGCGGAAGCGCGCCTTGCCGTCCCCCAGCCGCAGCTGCTCCTCCGCGACGGCGCCGAGAGCGGCGGCCACCACCGGCTCCCCCAGGAACGGGACCCGCAGCTCGACGCTCGCGCGCATGGACGCGCGGTCGCCGTACAGCAGGTTCAGTCCCGGCAGGAACAGCCGCCGGTCGCACTCCGCCAGCGCCGCGAGGGGCGTCCCGCCCGCGGCCAGCACGGCGCCCGCCACCTCACGGTGCCGCTCGGTGACCGCCTCCAGCCCCACGAGCGGCGACAGCGCCGCCCACTCCGGCCCGGAGTGGTAGGCCTGCGTCGCCCACGACCAGTCGAGGGCACCGAGCCGGAGCAGCTGCCCGAACTTGTCCGCGCGGCCGCGGTAGCTCCGGGGCGTGGGAACCCGGCCCACGGCGCCGAGGGCCGGACGCGTCCAGGCGGGAAGCCGCTGCAGCAGCTGTACGGCCTGGTAGCGCTGGTAGCCCAGGAACAGCTCCTCCACGCCCAGCCCCGACAACAGCACGGTCGCCTCGCCGCGGGCCGCGTGGGAGAGCCGCATGAGCGCGACGGCGGCGGGGTCCCCGAACGGCAGCTCCATGGTGGTCACCAGCTCGGGGATCCGGCGCAGCACGTCGACGTCGAGGTCGACCCAGGCCAGCGGCAGGCCCAGCCGGCAGGCGACCCGGGCGGCGTAGGGGGCGTCGTCGTCGAACGGCTCCGCGGCGGCCGACGCGGTGGACGGCCGGGCGGCGAAGGCGGGTCCGGTGAAGCCCTCCCTGCGGAGCTCCACGCCCAGCCAGGTGCTGTCCAGACCTCCGCTGAGCAGCAGCCCCACCTTCACATCGGCCCGCACCTGGCGCGCGATCGACTCACGGACGGCGACGCCGATGTCCGCGGCGGGCACGGGGGCGGGAGCGCGCCACCAGGTCGACGCCTCGTCGTACCCGGGCGCGCGCCGGGACAGCACCGTCCCGGCGGGTACCGTGCGGACGCGCTGCCAGCCGGTCCGCGGCGGCGGTGTCCAGAGGAACATGGCACCCTGCGCCACCGCGACCGGGTCGGCGCCTCCGGTCAGCCCGGCCACCCGCAGCGGTTCGATCTCGCTGGCGAGCGCGACCAGGCGCCCCGCCGCGTCCGCCGCCGCGTACAGCGGCTTGACGCCCAGCCGGTCACGTCCGTAGCGCACCTCACCGTCGGGCAGGACGAGGGCGAAGGCGAACATGCCGTCCACCTGGTCGAGCAGCCGCGGCGCGTCCGATTGCAGCAGCAGTTCGTAGAGGACCTCGGTGTCGCCCCCGGTCGTGAACGTCACATTCCGCTTCCGCAGCGCCGCGCGCAGCTGCGGTGCGTTGTAGATCTCGCCGTTGTAGACCAGCACGCCCCGCCGGGCGGACCCGAAGGGCTGGTCGCTCCTCGGGGCGAGGTCCACCACGGCCAGGCGGCGGAAGTGCAGCGCCGCGCGCCAGCTCTGCCCGCCGAGGTCCGCGTGCCCGCCCGCGTCCGGGCCGCGGTGGGCGATCACCGCGCACGGGTCGGGGTGCGACGACCGCCCGGGCCGCGCGGCCCGGCCCAGCAGAACCACGAAGCCGCACATCAGAGCTCCGTCGCGGCCGGAGCGGAACCGCCGGCGTGCCGACCCGGTCGCGGCACGCCGGCCGCGGCGTCGGGACCGGGGCCGGGGCCGGGACCACCGCCAGGACCGGGAGTGAGGCCGGGCTGCGGGCACCCCAGCGCCCTGGCCAGAGCCGGGGTGGCGGGGGCGGTCCCGACGACGCGGTCCTCGGCGAGCGAGTCGGCGGCGCGGCAGGCGACGAGGGAACTCCACAGCGCCGACGCGAAGTCGGCGGCGGCGGCGGTCTGCTCGTCGAGGGGCTCGTCGCGGACCCGGCGCAGCAGCGAGCGCATCTCGGCCGCGTGCCCCTTGGGTGCGCCCCGGTACTTCGTCGTGGCCGCCCGTCCCCCCTTCCACACGGTGAGCGAGCGGAAGTCGTCGATCCTGGCCGCCAGTCGGTCGGTGGCCACTTCCAGGAGTTCCTTCGGGGCGCCCGGAGCCGTCAGCCCCCCGTAGACGATCGAGGCGGACGACCCGTCGTCGTAGGTGAGGTGGACGGTGACGCTGTGGGCGGTGGCCGGGTCCTTGGAGTCAACGCCGACGGCCCGTACCGCGAGAGGCCTGCCGGGGACCAGGAAGCCCGCGGTGTCGATGAAGTGGCACACCTCCCCGAGCAGCCGGCCGCCCTGCCGGGGGTCCGAGTACCAGTGGCCGGCCGGGAGCCGGCCCGCGAACACCCGGTGGACGAGCTGGAGGGGCGCGCCCGCGGGCAGCGCGGCGCGCAGGTCCCGCACTGAGGGCGCGAACCTCCGGTTGAATCCGGCCATCGCCGGGGCGCCGGAGGCCAGCCACGCGTCCGCGAGGTCCTCCAGTTCCGTCTCGGTCAGGCCGAGGGGCTTCTCGCAGAACAGGGCGGCGCCGCCGCGCAGCGCACCCGCCGCGTACCGGGCGTGGCTGTCGTGGCGGCTGAGCACCAGCACGCAGTCGGCGCCGCCCGAGGCGAGGGCGGCCTCGGCGCTCTCCGCGACGGTACGAAAGCCCCAGCGGCGGCCCTGATGCGCGGCGGACGGTCCACGTCCTCCGGCGACCCAGGAGAACGCGACGCCGGGCTCCCTTTTCAGCTCGGGGAAGAGCGTCCTGGTGGCGAAGTTGCCCGCGCCGACGGCCGCGATCCGCACCGTGCCGCGCGGGGCGGTCCAGGGACGGGGCGCCGTCGGCGGTGCCGCGGGCGGCGGGAGGTGCGCCGTGCCGGGGTAGCGCAGCAGCAGGGCCACGCTCCGGCCGGTGCCGGACGGCTTGAGCGCCTCGTACGCTTCGGCCGCGTCCTCCACGGCGAACACCCGGGGCTTGAGCCCGGCGAAGTCCACGGCGCCCGTCGCCAGGAGCCGCAGCACCTCGGCCAGGTTGCGCCTCTCCGTCCACGGCACATAGCCCTCGGGGTAGGGGTGGCCGCCCTCTTCGAAGCGGGGGTCGTAGCGGCCGGGGCCGTAGGAACGCGCGTAACGGACCGTCAGTTCCTTGTGGTAGTAGGACGACCGGGGCGGTGCGACGCCCACGTCCCCGACAACCACCACGGTGGCCCGGTCGCGGACGAGACGGCCGGCGAACTCGACGGGGTCGGAGCTGGCTGTGGCCGCGGTGATGAGCACGGCGTCCGCGCCGGCGCCCGCCCAGCGCCGCAGGACCAGGCCGGGCAGGCCGTCCGCGTCCCGCGGGAAGGCGGCGAGCCCGGCGGACTCGGCGAGCGCCACCATGCTCGGGTCGGGGTCGACGCCCACCGCGTCGTAGCCGTAGGCCCGCACCAGCCGGAGGGTGATCTGGCCGAGCAGGCCGAGCCCGATGACGGCGATCCGGGAACCGGGCACCACCTCGGCCTGGTGGATGCCCTGGAGCGCGATCGCGCCGACCGTCGCGAAGGCGGCCCACCGGGTGTCCACCCCGTCCGGCACCGGCACCACGAGGTTGCGGGGCACCGCGACGATCTCCGCGTGCGCCGCGTAACGGGCCCCGGCGGCGGCCACCCGCATCCCCGGCCGGATGTCGTCGACGCCCTCGCCCGTCCGCAGCACCGTCCCCGCGCAGGAGTAGCCGAGCTGCACCGGCCGGTCCAGACGGTCCCTGACGGTGCGGTAGGTGTCCGCGAGCCCGGCCCGCTTCACGCTGTCGATCACCTGTGCCACCTGGTCGGGCCGCTGCCGCGCCTTGCCGATCAGGCCCTTGGCGCCGGCGGAGACGGTCGCCCGCTCCGTGCCCGCGCTGATGAGCGACCAGTCGTTGCGGATGACCACCATCCCGGCGGCCGCCTCGGGGGCGGGAACGTCCGCCACCGTGATGGAACCGGTACGCGGCGACAGGAGCACTGTCTTCACTTTCCTGCCTTCACAGGGAGGGAGTTACGGCCACCGCGGAATATAAGGCGCAAGGTCATGAATTCATCCACGAAACAGACCAGACGGAGCAATATCCGCATACGGCCGGGTGAACACGCCCGGCGAATGCTCGGGCTCGGTCGCGCGATACCGATTCGCTGGAGCGGCCCGCCGTCCGGGGCCCTCGGTTAAGGAGACTCGGGTGAAACGACTGATGGTCGTGTACGGAACGAGACCGGAGGCCATCAAGATGGCCCCCGTCATCGAGGCACTGGACCGGTCCGTGATGTTCCGGCCGACGGTGACGGTGACCGCCCAGCACCGGGGACTGCTCGATCAGGTGCACGCGGTGTTCGGCATCCGCGCCGATCACGACCTGGGCGTCCTCGCCCCCGGCCAGTCCCTGGCGGACATCACCGTCCGCGTCCTGGACGGGCTGTGTCCGCTGCTGCAGGCGGAGCGCCCGGACGCGGTGCTGGTGCAGGGCGACACCACGACCGCCTTCGCCGGGGCCCTGGCCGCCTTCTACCACCGCGTCCCGGTGGCCCACCTGGAGGCGGGGCTGCGGACCGACGACCGGTACGCCCCCTTCCCCGAGGAGATCAACCGCAGGATCACCACCCAGCTGGCGTCCCTGCACCTCGCGCCCACCCGGCACGCGCGCGACAACCTGCTGCGGGAGGGCGTCGCGCCGTCGGCCGTGGTGGTCACCGGGAACACCGTCGTCGACGCCCTGCGCGGGGCCGTCGGGCGCGGGGCGCGCTTCGAGGACCCGGCGCTGGCCGATCTCGACGACACCACCCGCCGGGTCCTGCTGGTGACGGCCCACCGCCGGGAGTCGTGGGGACGCGGCATGGACGCCATCGGCGGCGCCCTCGGCGACCTGGCACGCAGCGAGCCCGGCCTGCTCATCGTGCTGCCGCTGCACCCCAACCCGGTGGTACGCGCGGCGATCCTGCCGCACGTGGAGCACCTGGAGAACGTACGGCTGACCCGGCCGCTCGACTACGGCGTCTTCGCCCGGCTGATGGACCGCGCGCACCTGATCCTCACCGACAGCGGCGGCATCCAGGAGGAGGCGCCGGGCCTCGGCAAGCCGGTGCTGGTCATGCGGGACACCACGGAACGGCCCGAGGCCCTGCGGGCGGGCACGTCCCTGCTGGTGGGCACCGGCCGGGAGCGCATCGTGCAGGAGGTGCGGCGGCTGCTGCACGACCGGGCCGCCTACGCCGCGATGGCCACGGCCGTCAATCCGTTCGGCGACGGGCGCGCGGCGGACCGCAGCGTGCGCGCGCTCGGCCACTGGCTGGGGCTGTGCGAGCGCCCCGCGGAGTTCGGCGGCACCGGGTCAGCGCCACAGCCCGCGGGTGTCGAACACCGCCTTGCCCCGCAGCGCGGTCCGCTTCACGCCGCGGAAGGCGTCGTGGTCCACGAGCAGTACGACGATGTCCGCGTCGCGCACGGCGGTGGCGACGTCGACGAGTTCGACCGCGCCCGCACGTGCCAGTGACTCCGGCAGTTCCCGGATGTGCGGCTCCGCCACCAGCAGCCGGCCGACCCGCCGCTCGGCCAGCTGGGTGACGATGTGCAGGGCGGGGCTTTCGCGCAGGTCGTCGATGTTCGCCTTGAAGGCCAGGCCGAGGCAGGCGATCACCGGGTCCTTGAACCGTCCGGCCGTGCCGAGCACCTCGCCGAGCACGTAACCGGGCCGCCCGTCGTTGATCTCCCGGGCGAGCCGGACGAGCCGCGCCTGCCGGGGCGCGGCGGAGACGATGAACCAGGGGTCCACGGCGATGCAGTGCCCGCCGACGCCCGGCCCCGGGCGCAGGATGTCCACCCGGGGGTGCCGGTTGGCCAGGTCGATGACGTCCCCGGCGTCGATGCCGAGCTGGTCGCAGACCATGGACAGCTCGTTGGCGAAGGCGATGTTGACGTCGCGGAAGGCGTTCTCGCCGAGCTTGGCCAGCTCCGCGGTCGTGGCGTCGGTGAGCAGGCACTCGCCCTTGGTGAACACCTGGTACAGGGCGCGTGCCCGCTCGGCGCAGCCCTCGCCGACCCCGCCGACCACCCGGTCGTTCGTCACGATCTCGATCATCGTCCGGCCCGGCAGTACGCGTTCGGGGCAGTGCGCGACCCGCACCTCGGGCGCGTCCGCGCTCTCGTGCGGAAACGTGAGATCGGGCCGGTGCTTGCCGAGCCACCGGGACAGTTCCACGGTGGTCCCGGGCGGCGAGGTGGACTCCAGGACGACGAGATCGCCCGCCTTGAGCACCCGGCTCACCGAGGCGGCGGCGGCGCGCACGTACGACAGGTCCGCCGTGCGGTCGTCCTGGAGCGGGGTGGGCACGGCGATGATGAAGGCGTCGGCGGACTCGGGCGCCGTGGCCGCCCGCAACCTCCCCATGGCGACCGCACCGCTCACCGCCACGGCCAGGTCGGGCTCGCCGAAGGGAATCCGGCCGGCGTTGACGAGGTCGACGGTGGCGGGGTTGACGTCGACACCGATGACGTCGATCCCGTTGGTGGCGATGGCGGCGGCGGTGGGCAGGCCGATGTAGCCGAGGCCGATGACGCAGACGGTGGAGAACACCGGGCGAACTTCCTTTCCGGGTGTGCCGCGGGTGAACCGGGCCGATGACGTGACGGAAAGCGTGCGGAAAAGCAGGACTGCATGCACAGACTGGACCGGCGGAGCAGGCATCGGCCGACAAACGCGCCGCGCGGAGGTGAACTCGCCGATTCCCCCGAACCGACGGCCGGCCCGCCATCCGGTTCCGGGCGGAGGAATTTCCGGGTCGAGTGCCGTGTCACCGCCGGCACATCGCCCGGTCCGGGGTAGCACTACGGCAGGGACACCTGTCGACGACGGAAATCGATGACGGAAATCGGAGGTGGTGCAGTGGGCTTCCGGGCCGTCCCGCGCGTGCGGATGGTGGTGCCGACCAACGGCGAACGCCCCGCCTATCTCGAGGAGTGCCTGACCTCGATCCGGCAGCAGGCGGAGCCCGTGGACCTGGTGATCGTCGGGCCTGCCGGAGCCGCTCCCCACCTGCGTCAGGCGGCCGAGCGGCACGACTGCCGCTTCCTCGTCGAGGAGCGGCGGGGCCTCAGCAACGCGATCAACCAGGGCTGGCAGGGGGCCACCGCCGAGTTTCTGGCCTGGCTGGGCGACGACGACCTGCTCGCCGAGGGAAGCCTGGCCGCGGCCCAGGGGGAACTCGACCGGACCCGTGCCGCCAGCATGGTGTACGGCCAGGTCACGGTGATCGACTCGGTCGGCCGCGCGCTCTACACGATGCGTCCCGGTACGTTCGCCTCCTGGTTCTTCCGGTACGGCCAGAACTGGGTGGGGCAGCCCGGGTCCCTCTACCGCCGCGAGGCGGTGCGGCAGGTGGGCGCGCTCGACCCCACCCTGCGGTACGCGATGGACTTCGACCTCCATCTGCGCCTGCGGCGCAGCGGACGGATGGCCTACCTGCCGCGGCGGCTCGGGTGCTTCCGCGTGCACCCCACGTCGCTGACGGCGAGCAATCCGGACCCGCAGGACGAGGGACGGCGCGTCATGCGCCGCTATCTCGGCCCGAGGGCCCGGCGCTCGGAGAACTGTTGGTGGCCGGTCGCACGCTGCGTCAGCCGGGGGTGGGCCATCTTCACGAAAATCGGCGGCCGATAGAGACCGTCACGAGAATGCGGGAATACGGTCTCTGCTACGTTTCCCGCATGACCAATTCTGCGACAATGCCGAGAACAACAGCACCGAACAGTGTTGCCCAGGCATTGCTTAAATGCGCGACAGCGGCGCACAACGGCTCCATTGGTCGTCATATCATCAGATCTTCGGCCCGGTTCACTCGCCGGTTCTGGTCGGAGCACGGCGACCCGCTCGTCACCTGCCGAATCGCCGGTCACGACATCGTGCTGCCGCTGTCGCACGACCTGCCCGTCATTCTCTCCGCGTCCCCGCATTACGCGCAGAACCTGGCACGCCTGACGGCCATGACGGCGGCGGCCCGTCAGGACCTCACGATCGTGGACATCGGCGCGAACGTCGGCGACACCGCTGTTCTCATGCGGGCGGCGGCGACGGCGCCGATCCTCTGCGTGGAAGGCGATGAGCTCTTTCTGGACCTCCTGCGCCGGAACGTCGAGCACCTGCCCGACGTCGAGATCGAGGAGGCGTACGTGGCCACCGCCGACGACACCGGCCGGGTTCACACCGTCGTACGGCAAGCGGGTACCGCCACGCTGGTCCCTCCGACGTCGGGTCCGCGGCCCGCCCGCCCCTTCCGGTCCCTGCCGGCCGTCCTCGGTTCACACCCGCGCTTCTCGTCGCCGGGTCTGGTGAAGATCGACACGGACGGGGCGGATCCGGGCATCATCGTGGCGAACGGGGAACTGCTCGCCCGTGCGCGTCCCGTCGTCTTCTTCGAGTTCGCTCCCCTGTGGGCCGCCAGAACAGGGGACGAGAACCCGTACCGGGCCGTCACGGCACTCGCCGAGGCCGGATACCGGGGGGCGCTCGTCTACGCCCACACGGGCGAACTCCTGCTCCTCACGCGGCTCACCGAGCCGCATGTGTGGAAGGACCTCGGCCGCTACACGCTGGCCCACGGGAACGGCTCGTACTACGACATCGCGGCCTTCCACACCGACGACGCCGAACTCTTCGAGCAGGCCGGTGCGGCGGAGCGGGCCTTCTTCGACGGCAGGGCCGCCGCATGCCGCTGATCCGCGCCGCGGGCCGAGGCCTGCCGGCCCAGGCCGGGGTCGTCACCCGGACGACCCCGGCCTGGGCCGTCACGCCCCGAAGGCCTCGGCGATCGACACGTCCCTGCGCTCGTCCACCAGGTGCACGGTGAGGTCGCGCATCGACCGCAGGAGCCGCGCATGGTCGTCGCCCGTGTACGTCAGCTCGTCGCCGAGGCCGCGAGCGGTCCGGATGCGGGACCTCACGAAGGCGGCTCCACCGAAAAGCGAAGTTCATCGATCCCGGCCTGAACCCCTCTTTCGACGGCCTTTTGAGTCAGACCGCTGACAGCCTTTTTCAGCACCCGGGGACCGTACCAAGGAGACCGGGCGATGCACGCCGCGGCGAGCACCACGGCACTTCACCGCCCGCGAGCCTCGCCCGATCGAAGCAGCCGGACGTACCAGGCGTAGGTGCTGCGGATCCCGTCCTCCAGGGAGATCTCGGGTTTCCATCCCAGCGCGGTGATCCGGGAGATGTCCAGGACCTTGCGCGGCGTCCCGTCCGGCTGCCGCGGGTCCCATTCGACGGCGCCCTCGTAACCGACGACGGCCGCCACCGTCTCGGCGAGTTCGCGGATGGTGAGGTCCTCCCCCGTACCCACGTTCACGGGCGCGTCCGCGTCGTACCGTTCGAGGAGGGTCAGGCAGGCCCGGGCGAGGTCGTCGACGTGCAGGAATTCCCGGCGCGGGGTGCCGGTGCCCCAGTTGACGACCTTGGGCGCTCCGTCGACGTACGCCTCGTGGAATCGTCTGATCAACGACGGCAGCACGTGCGAACGCTCGGGGTGGAAGGTGTCACCGGGGCCGTACAGGTTCGTCGGCATGGCGCAGATCCACGGCAGGCCGTGCTGCCTGCGCACGGCCCGGACGTGCATGATGCCCGCGATCTTGGCGATCGCATAGGCCTCGTTGGTCTCCTCCAGGTGTCCGGTCAGCAGGGCCTCCTCCCGGATCGGCTGGTCGGCCAGTCTCGGGTAGATGCAACTGGAGCCCAGGAAGAGCAACCGCTCGACGCCGTGCCGCAAGGCGGCGTCCATGACGTTCACCTGGATCCGCAGGTTCTCCGACAGGAACTCGGTGGGGCGGGTCGTGTTGGCCCTGATCCCCCCGACCCGCGCGGCTGCCAGGACGACCGCGTGCGGCCGGTGCCGCGAGAACCAGTCGAACACCGCCGGGCGGTTCCTCAGGTCGAGCTCCGTCGAGTCGGGGCCGAGGAGTGCGCTGAATCCTGCGGCACTCAGCCGTCTCCAGACCGCGGAGCCCACCAGGCCCCGGCGTCCGGCGACGAAGATCCGGTCGAAACGCTCCAGCGGGCGGTGGGGTGCGGCGGTCGGTGCCCCGGCGATGGTCGTGTTCATGAGCAGGCACTCCTCTAACCGTTCGGGCAAGCCCAAGGGCCGTGCCGGGTCGCCGGCCATGTCACCGCGACCCGGTACACATCTCCACTCATGGGACACAGCACCTCACTTCCCATGAATGATCCCTGGCCTGACCTAATCTGACATATGGTCAGCAGCCCTACGCCGCAAGGCGCACTCGGCGGCACCGGATTTCGAGGTCTACGCCCAGTTAGGAGTGCGTGGTGACAGTCAAGAAGGCGCTCATCACCGGGATCGGCGGCCAGGACGGGTCCTATCTCACCGAACTGCTGCTGGCGAAGGGGTACGAGGTCCACGGCACCGCCCGCCGGGTACCGGACTTCGTCCACCGAGGGGACGACCGGCAGACCACGGAACGGCTGTTCCTGCATTATGGCGATCTGACCGACGGCACCCGGCTGGTGCGCCTGCTCCAGGAGGTACGGCCCGACGAGGTCTACCACCTGGCCGCCCAGTCCCACGTACGCGT
>NZ_JBEXLP010000126.1:0-15768 GCF_040610035.1 Streptomyces sp. NPDC004542 | reverse complement strand
CTCACCGCTCGCCGACAGCACCAGCACGCGCAGCGCCGGATCCGCGGCCACCAGTTCCTTGCAGACCTGGACGCCCGGCTTGGCGCCGGATCTTGGACATTCATCCAAGATCCGGGGGCAAGCCCCCCACGAGCCGGCGCTTCGACCACCTGTCGTCAGCTCCGGCAAGGAGCGGTAAGCCCGGACCGACGGCGGGTCTTTGCCGACCCGAAGTTACGCCCGGTCAGACGACGGAGTGTCCACAGCGATCAATTGGGGTGCTGAACCGGAACTGCTGCTTGCCGAGTCCGGGGCCTGGTGGGCGAACTGGGTTTGGTAGAGATCGGAGTAGAGCCCGCCGGCGGCCAGGAGTTCGTCGTGGGTTCCGCTTTCGCGGATCCGGCCGGCTTCGACAACCAGGATTCGGTCCGCTTCACGGATGGTGGACAGCCGGTGCGCGATCACCAGTGAGGTGCGTCCGGCGAGCGCCGCCTTGAGCGCCCGCTGGATCGCGGCTTCCGACTCTGAGTCCAAATGAGCTGTGGCCTCATCGAGGACGACGACCGGCGGAGCCTTGAGCAGCAGCCGGGCCAGCGCGATCCGTTGCTTCTCGCCGCCGGAGAGACGGTAGCCACGGTCACCGACCACTGTGTCGAGTCCATCGGGAAGGGCATTGATGGTGTCCCAGATGAGAGCCGCCTTGCAGGCGTCGATCAGCTCTTCCTCGACGGCTTCCGGGCGGGCGTACGACAGATTGGCGCGCAGCGTGTCATGGAACAGATGCGCGTCCTGAGTGACCACACCGATGGTGTCCCGCAGAGACTGCAGCGTCAGATCGCGAACGTCATGATCGCCGATGCGCACGGTTCCCGAGTCAGGGTCGTACAGACGCGGCACCAGGTGTGTGATGGTGGTCTTACCGGCGCCGGAGGGGCCGACAAGGGCCGTGAGTTTTCCGGCAGGGGCATGGAAGCTGAGATCCTGGAGAATCCATGCGGCGTTGTCTCGCTCCGGGGTGCGCTTCGACGTCGACTCCAGCGAGGCGAGGGACACGTCCGCGGCGTTCGGATACCGGAAGCGGACTCCGTCGAACTTGATGTCGGGCGCGTTGGCGCCGGCCTCCCTCGGCTCGCTTCGCTGCCCGGTGTCGGTGCCGGTGATTCTCAGAGAGCCGGCATTGGGTCGTTCCACGATGAGAGGCTCGAGGTCGAGCACCTCAAAGACACGCTCGAAGCTGACCACAGCTATCAGCGCGGTGGTGTGCATGCTCGACAGCTGGTTGATGGGTCCGTACAGCCGCATCAGCAACGTCACCATGGCCACGAGCGTGCCCATTTGGAGCGTGCCGTCGATGGTGAGCATGCCTCCCAAGCCATAGACGAGGGCCGTGGTGACGGTGGTCAGGACAGAGACGATGATGAACAGCAGGCGTCCCCACACGACTCCCTTGGCCTCGACGTCGCGGAGTCGTCCTGCCTTGGCGGCGAACTGTTCCGACTCCTCCTGCGTGCGGCCGTAGAGTTTGACCAGCAGGGCTCCCGAGACGTTGAATCGCTCGTTCATCATCGAGCCCATCTCGGCGTTCAGTTCCATGGTCTGCCGGGCGATCTTCTTCATCTTCCGCCCGATCAGTCGCGCGGGAATCAGGAAGAACGGAATCATCACGAGTGCTGCGATGGTGATCTGCCAAGACAGGAAGAACATCGCGCCGAGCACGAGGATCAGTGTCAGGACCGTGGAGACCGACTGGGACAGCAGCGTCGTGACGGCCTGCCGGGCCCCCATGACGTCGGTGTTGAGCCGACTGACCAGTGCGCCGGTCTGTGTGCGAGTGAAGAACGCCAATGGCTGCTGTTGCACGTGCTCGAACACCTTGGTGCGCAGTTCGTAGACGAGTCCCTCGCCCACTTGCCCCGAGCACCAACTCTGCAGATAGACGGCCAAGGCGTCCACGAGAGCCAATCCCGTCAGACCCAAGCAGAGCGCGACGACGATTCCGCGGTCTCCCAGCAGGATGCCGTCGTCAATGATCATTTTGAGGATCAGCGGGCTGGCGGCAGTGACACTTGCAGAGACGACTGTGGCCGCCAGCAGCAAAGCGACCTGCCAGCGGACACGTCGGGCGTACGGCAGGATCCGTCGCACCGTGCGGCCCTTGATCCGGGCACCCTTGATCGAATCCTCGCCTCGCCGTATTCCCGCAGGGCCCATCGACGGCCCTCCTAGCATGGTCACGGAAGCATGCCTCGCTCTCTTGGTCCTTGCGTTGCGCGGTGAATTACGGCCGGCTGAGCTCACTCAGGCGCCAAGAATGCTGGTCCGTCAGTTCTTGTCGAGGAACTCGATGATGGTTGAGTTGACCGATTCCGGACGCTCTAGATATCCGAGGTGACCACAGTCGGGGATCTCCACGAGATCGCAGTTCGGGATGGCATGGGCAACTTCGGCGACCAGGTGTGGAGGGCACACAAGATCGTCGGTGAACGAAATGGCTCGGCAGGGCGAGGAGATATTGCTCAGCTCTGCGCGCCGGTCTCCGAGATTGTCAACGGCAGAGGACTGGCCGTTGGCGGTGTCGTCGTCCCCGGAGAGTTCGAAAATGTCCAGCCATGAAGAGACGGCTCTATCGTCGTTCAGCGTGGCCGGTGAGAGCATCTCAATCACCCTCTTGGCGGCCGCATATCTGGCCGGCAGCCGTACGCCGCTCTCCGCCAACGCCCGGTCGGCTGCCGCCTGCGCCCGCCGCATGGTGTCCGACCTGGCCCTCGTGGCGATCAGAACCATGGAGCGGACCAGGTCCGGCCGGCCGAGCGCCAGATCCTGCGCGATCATGGAACCCAACGACGTGGCCACGATGTGGCACGGACCGAGTTCCAGCTCCTCGATCAGGCCTGTGGTGTCAGCGACCATGTCGGTGAGGGAGTAGTCGCCCCCGGGGACATCCGAAGGCGGTATACCTCTGTTGTCAAAGGTGACTGTTTCATATCCCGCCCGGTTGAGCGCGGGTGTCTGGTGCATGGTCCAGACTCGGCCGCCGGCCGATGAACCCATGATCAAGAGGACGGGTACTCCTCTCCCCGAACGCTCGTAGGAGAGCCTGATGCCATTGCTATGAACAAAAGGCATGATGAACCAAGCCGTTCTCTATTCTGATGCCGGGCAAGATGATCTCCTCGTCGTGGGCAAGTCCCCGAGCGGGTGATGCTCCCGGTGCATGCCGACCAAGTGCAGCGCCTCACGATGTCACCGTACGACTGCACTGATCAATACCGTTCCGTCGCGATGCCCATCGTCGTTCAACTGATGTGTCAACCGCAGTTGAACAGGTGTCGGCCACGTTCAACTCTCCAGGCGGCTGTGGAGAGTTGTTCAGCGGGAGGCCTTCGAGGCACTCTGCTGAAGGGGAACAGCCCATTGAAGTCCTGAACTTCAAGCCCCTGCTGTCTCTCCGTCCTTTCGTGTTTTCTTCTGGAGAGGGCCCCAGATGGCTGAGAAATCGCTTTTTCTCCGTTCGAAGGTTATCGTCGAGCCGCTGGTGGACAGATTCTTCGCGTGGCCGTACACGATTGCGCCGGTGCAGGCGGCGATGAATCTGGCATTCCTTCAAGTGCCGCTTCTCGAGTCGTATCTGCAGTCTCCGCAGGTACATGTTGCCGCGAGCAACAACCCGGAACTGCGCGGCGGATACTTCATCAATATCGCCGAGGAGCGCGCTGACGAGGTTCGTGACCTGCTCGCTTCGATCAAACGGGATCGGGCGGACATGCTGAGGTTCGCCGAGGCGATCGCGGCCGGTCAGGAACTGCTGCGGGCGAATGCGACCGGATACGATCTGACGCCGCTCTACCCGAAGCTCCCGCCGGAGCTCGGCGGCCTGGTGGAGCTGGCCTACGACACGGACAACCAGGCGCAGATGCGCTTCATGGAACCGGTCATCTACACCAGCGATGTCTATCAGGAGTCGCGGCAGTCCGTGCAGCTGTCGTTCGAAACGGGGATCGAGCGCCCGTTCATCCTCAGCACACCGAGGCTCCCCTCGCCCGACGTACTCGAGCTGGAGATCCCGTTCCGGCACCCGGGCCTGGAAGAGCTGTTCAAGACCCGTGTGCGTCCCACCACCCTGAACCACCTACGCGATGCGCTCGAGCTCGACGAGACCCAGGCGGGCCGCGTGGCGGGGATGCTGAGCGAGGAGCCCGGCCTCGCAGAGGACAGGCACATCGACGCCGGCGGTCGCATCCGCTACTTCGGGCACGCCTGTCTCGTGCTGCAGACCCCTCAGGCCGCCATCGTGAGCGACCCGTTCATCAGCGCAGACAGCTCCGCGGGCGATCGCTACACCCTCGACGACCTGCCGGACTTCATCGACCTGGTCGTCATCACACACGCACACCAGGACCACATCGTCCTGGAGACACTGCTCCAGCTGCGTGGCAGGATCGGAGCGATCGTCGTGCCGCGTTCCTCACGGGGCAACCTTGCCGACCCGTCGATGGCGCTGATGCTCAAGAACCAGGGCTTCCCGGTGATCGAGGTGGACGACTTCGACGAGGTCGAGTTCCCGGGCGGCAAGATCACCGCAACGCCGTTCCTTGGTGAGCACTGTGACCTGGACATCCGCGGCAAGTCCACCTACTGGGCCGAGCTCGCCGGCAAGAAGGTGTTCATCGGGGCCGACTCGTCCGGCATCGATCCGCTGCTCTACCGCTACATGAAGCAGCACCTGGGCACCGCCGACATGGCCTTCCTCGGGATGGAGTGCGACGGTGCCCCGCTGACCTGGCTGTACCAGGGTCTCCTTACCGTCCCGGTCACCAAGAAGATGAGCAACTCGCGAAAGCTCTCGGGTTCGAACGCTGAACAGGCCGCAGCGATCATGACCGAGCTGGGAGCCAACGAGGCGTACATCTACGCCATGGGCGAGGAGCCGTGGCTCGGCCACGTCATGGCAACCACGTACAACGAGGACACCTACCAGCTCAAGCAGGTCGAGGAATTCCTGACCTGGTGCAAGGACCGTGGGATCAAGGCCGGCCACCTCTACGGCCAGCAGGAATGGCGCTGGTAGCAGATCCGGCGAGATCGCTGTTCGCAGGCCGGACACCGGGGCGCCGAATCCCGGCGCGCGGGTGTCCCGTCTGAGGACGGATCCCTGAACAGTACTGATCACCTCTTGGCCCGGGCTTCGGGGAGGAACCGCGATGACTGCCCGCGATATAGCACATGTCGAGATATACACGCGTGACAAAGTGGCCACGGTCGACTACTTCGTCTCCGCCATGGGGTTCACGCAGATCGCGGACTCCGTGGAGGTCGACAGGAGTTCCACTCTGCTCCGGCAAGGAGAAGTCCAACTGGTAGTCACCTCGGGCCGGGGAATCTGGAAGTTCCTGGAGAAACACGGCGAGGGCATCGCCGATATCGCGCTGACCTGTGACGACGTGACGGCCACACGTGAGGCGGCTCTGGCAGCCGGCGCCGACCCGGTCGGCCACCGATATGGCAACCCGACTGTGTCGGGTTTCGGGGATGTCACCCATTCCCTTCTTCAGGCAGCCGAGCGCTCGGCGGTCGGACTGCCCCCCGGGCGCCGATGGGAGATCACGCCCCAGGAACGCCGCCCCGCGGCTGGTCCGATTCGACTGCTGGACCACATAGCGGTCTGCCTCGAAGGGGGCAGCCTCGAGAAAGTCGCCGATCTCTATCGGGATGCCTTCGGGTTCTCTCGCTTTTCCTCCGAGTACGTCGCCGTCGGGGGACAAGCCATGGACTCGATCGTCGTCCGCAGTGCCTCCGAGCACATCACCTTCACGCTGGTCGCGCCGGATCCCGCCAAGGAGGCCGGTCAGCTCGACGCCTTCCTCAAGCGGAACGCCGGACCGGGCGTACAGCACCTCGCCTTCCTGGTGGAGGACATCATCCCCGCGGTTCGAGAATTCCGGGACCAGGGTGTGGAGTTCCTGAGTACTCCCGACACGTACTACGACATGTTGGCGGACCGGCTCACCGGGCTGGCGCCGGAGATCGCGGAACTGCGGGACGCACAGGTGCTGGCCGACAGTGATGAGTGGGGTCACCTCCTGCAGCTGTTCACCCGCTCGCCCTACGAGCGCAACACGCTCTTCTTCGAGCTCATCCAGCGCCAAGGCTCCCGGGGATTCGGCAGCGCCAACATCAGGGCTCTGTACGAAGCGGTCGAGCGTGACCGGCTGACCGCGCGGTGAAGGGCCTGAAGTCGGATGCGGCCAGGGCGGGTCTGCTCACCCTGGCCGACTATGCCGGTAAGGCGCGCGAAGGCATGGACCCTCATGTCTGGGATTTCATCGAGGGCGGCGCCGGACAGGAACGGACGCTCGCGGCCAATTCGGAGGCTTTCGATCGCGTACGGCTGAGTCCGCGCGTACTCGCCGGAGTGGGCCGCCCTGACACCAGGACCGAGATCTTCGGACAGACTTGGTCGGCGCCTGTGGCCATCGCGCCCATGGCATACCACACCCTGGCCCACTCGGTCGGTGAAGTGGCGACGGCCAGGGCCGCGGGGTCCGCCGGTGTCCCCTTTGTGGTGAGCACCTTCGCGGGGCGAACCTTCGAGGACATCGCTGCGTCTGCGTCGGCGCCGCTCTGGCTGCAGGTGTACTGCTTTCGCGACCGTGCCACGACCCGGCAGCTCATCGAGCGCGCTGAAGGAGCGGGCTTCGAGGCTCTGGTATTCACTGCAGACGCCCCGTACCTGGGCAGACGGTTGCGCGACCTGCGCAACGACTTCAGGCTGCCGAACGGCATCGCGCCGGCCAACCTGGCCGGCACCGGCTTCGCCTCGCCGGGCGACCACGCGCTGGCCGAGTTCGACGCGGGCCTCGACTGGTCGGTGATCGAATGGCTGCGCTCCGTCAGCTCACTGCCGATAGTGGTCAAGGGCATTCTCAGCGCATCCGACGCTCGGGCGGCTTGTACGGCGGGAGCCCGGGCCATCGTGGTCTCGAACCACGGCGGTCGTCAGCTGGACGGCGCCCCCGCGACTCTCGAAGTACTGCCTGAGGTGGTAGCCGCTGTGCCGGGGACGTGCCCTGTGTTCCTCGACGGCGGGATCCGTCGCGGTGCGGACGTGCTGGCAGCCCTGGCGTTGGGTGCCGACGCGGTGTTCGTGGGGCGCCCTGTGCTGCACGGTCTGGCGGTGAGCCAGGAGGAGGGCGTCGAGAGCGTCCTCGGCATCATCGTCGATGAACTGACAGAGGCGATGACCCTCACCGGAACCCGCTCGATCGAGGGCATCGGGCCAGGGCTGGTGCGATCAGAGGCAGGGACGCCATCCGCGGTGGAGGCCATCAAGCAGCCGTCTCCCGACAAGTCGGAGCTGCGCAAAAAGGAGTTGCACGGCAGCCTCCGTGACCCGGTCCTCGACACGATGAACTTCCTCAACGAGATCACCCACCGCTACCCCGACGCGGTGTCCTTCGCGCCCGGCCGGCCGTACGACGGCTTCTTCGAGACCGAGCAGATATTCACGTACCTCCGCCGTTACCTCGAACACCTGGAAGCCGGCGGGGCCTCGCCGGGCCAGGTCCGCTCCGCCCTCTTTCAGTACGGCCCGACCAGCGGTCAGATCCGCGAGGTGATCGCCGACTGGCTGCGCAAGGACGAGCACATCGACGTCGCTCCGGAGTCCGTCGTGGTCACCGTCGGCTGTCAGGAGGCGATGCTCCTCGCAGTCCGAGCGCTCATTTCAGAGCCGGAGGACGTGCTACTGGTCTCCAGCCCCTGCTACGTGGGCATCACGGGCGCCGCCCGGCTGCTGGACGCCGAGCTGACGGCCGTGGCAGAAAGCCGCGAGGGGTTCCGTTGCGCCGACCTTGAGAGGGCCATCCACGCAGAGCGGGCGCGCGGACGTAGCCCCCGTGCCTTCTATGTGATCCCCGACCACGCGAACCCCTCCGGCACCAGCATCCCTCTCGGTGTTCGCAAGGAACTTCTCGAATTGGCCTCTCGCGAGGGAATCCTGTTGCTGGAAGACAGTCCCTACCGTTTGGTCAGCCCGGGGCAACAGCTGCCGACTCTGAAGTCCCTCGACCACGACCGACGGGTCATACACCTGGGATCGTTCTCCAAGACGCTCTTCCCCGGCGCCCGCGTCGGTTTCGTCGTCGCGGACCAGAAGGTCGTCGACGACAAGGGCGGCACCGGGCTCCTCGCGGACGAGCTCACCAAGATCAAGAGCATGGTGACGGTGAACACCTCTCCGGTGGCCCAGGCCGTCGTGGCCGGCATGCTCCTCGCCGCCGACGGACGTGCATCGGAGCTCAACTCCAAGACCGCCGCGTACTACGGCGAAGCGATGAGGGTCACGCTCGAGCAGCTGGAGAAGGCGTTCCCGCCGGACGAGCGGGAGGCGCTCGGCATCCACTGGAACGCGCCGAGCGGAGGCTTCTTTCTCGCCCTCACCGTTCCATTCCGTGCGGACAACATCGCGCTGGGGCGTTCGGCTGAGGAGTTCGGCGTCATATGGACCCCCATGTCCTACTTCTATCCCCAGGGCGGCGGAGAGTTCGGTATCCGGCTGTCCGTCAGTTACTCGACGCATGCAGAGATCGCGGACGGAATCGGGCGGCTGGCGCAATTTGTCAGGGCCGAGGCGCACACCTCCGCACCGCAGCCCGCCCCCTGAGCTCCACCTGCTCCTCTCTTCTAACGGCTGACTCACCGGAAGGGTGATCGACGTGTTGGCAGCAGTACGCCTCATCCGCAGCAAGACACGTATGTGGGGGTGGACATTCCGATGACAACCAGCACAGGGCTTTTGGATGCCGACCTGGTGGAAACCCCGGCATCCGAGGAGAAGGACACCGCGGGCGCCGCCCGGATCGTGGGTGTCGGCACGGCGACCACGGAGCATTCCTACACGCAGCGGGAGCTGCTCGACATCTTCAAGATCACGGATCCCAGAGTCCGGTCCGTCTTCCTCAACAGCGCGATCGAACGCCGCTTCCTCACGGTGCCGCCGCGGGACGCAGAAGGTACCTGCCTCCCGGAGACCCAAGGAGAACTGCTCGCCAAGCACCGGCGACTCGCCCTCGAGATGGGGGCGAAGGCCGTGCACGCGTGTCTGGACAACTCCGGAATCGAGCTGTCGGACATCGACTACCTGTGCTGCGTCACCACCACTGGTTTCCTCACCCCGGGCCTGAGCGCCCGGCTCATCCGCCACATGGGGATCCTCCCCGACACCAGTCGCGTGGACATCGTGGGCATGGGCTGCAACGCAGGTCTGAACGCACTCAACGCCACCGCCGCATGGGCAGTGGCCAACCCCGGCAAGGTCGCCGTCATTCTGTGCGCGGAAGCCTGCTCGGCCGCCTACGTCATCGACTCGACCATGCGTACCGCCGTCGTGAACAGCTTGTTCGGAGACGGCGCGGCCGCGATCGCTCTGATCTCCGACGGCCCTGACACTGCGTACGCCCCATCCGGCGTGGCGTCGTTCCCCGGCAGCCCGCGCGTCCTGCGATTCGCCAGCCAGCTCATCCCCGACGCGATCGACGCGATGCGCTACGACTGGGACGACCAGCAGGGGAAGTTCAGCTTCTACCTCGACCCCGAGGTCCCGTACGTGGTCGGGGCCAATGCGGAGCAGGTCATCGACCGCCTCTTGACCGGCGCGGGACTCCGGCGCAGTGACATTCGCCAATGGCTCGTGCACTCCGGCGGCAAGAAGGTCATCGACGCGGTACGGGTCAATCTCGGCCTTACGCGCCATCACGTGCGGCATACGACCGGCGTACTGCGCGACTTCGGCAATCTTTCGAGCGGCTCGTTCCTCTTCTCCTATGAGCGGCTCCTCAAAGAGGGAGTGGTGGAGGCCGGCGACTACGGCGTCCTGATGACGATGGGGCCCGGCTCGACCATCGAGACCGCATTGGTGCAATGGTGACGGAGAATCGCATGAAGAACGGGAAGAGCGGGGTTCAGGCCGTCACCGGCCGGCCGGGCACCGACGACCTGGTACTGACGATCGACGGGCGCCAGGCCCTGTCCCCCGAGTGGGTCGCCGCGGTCGGCGCGGTCTGCGACAGCGCCGAGGACCGCGCCGGGCGGAGCAAGGTCGTCCTCCAGGTGACAGGCGCTCCGCAGGGGTCGCGGTCGAGTGATCTGACCGTGTCCTTGGTCAGCAAGTGGGAACGCGTGCTGCGCCGTCTCGAGCGACTGCCGGCGGCCACCATCGCGGTCGCCGACGCGGACTGCGGAGGCCTTGCCCTGGACGCGCTGCTCGCCACCGACTATCGCATCGCCACCAGCTCGGTGCGCTTGGTGATCCCCGTCGCGGATGGGGCCACCTGGCCGGGAATGGCGCTCTACCGGCTCGCGCGACATGGCGCGAGTGCCGCGGCCGTTCGGCGGGCGGTGCTCTTCGGAACTCCTGTCGAGGCGGCCGAAGCGCTGGCCCTGCACCTCGTCGATGAGCTCGTGGACGAGCCGGCGGCCGCCCTGGCCATGGCGGGCGAGCGGGCCGGAGATGTCTCGGGGACCGAGCTCGCCATCCGGCGGCAGTTACTCAGTGATGCGCCCAGCACCAGCTTCGACGAGGCGCTCGGCGTCCATTTGGCAGCCTGCGATCGCGTACTGCGGCGGGCGACTGTTGGGGCGACCTCATGAGCGTGACCGACGCACGGGCCGGGCTGCGGGACGATCGGAGGGACGTGCACGCCGATCTGGCACAGGCGCGCGTCGTGCTCGCCGAAGCGGCGCAGCACACTGAAGACTTGCTGGCCGCCCTGCCTGAACCGGAGCGCCGCACGCTGGACCAGCGGGCTACTGCTGTGGCAGCGATCGAGGCCACCCGGACGATGCGTGCCGAGTTTCTGGACACCCACGTCGATGCCGTCTACGACGAACTCACCGAGGGGCGCACTCGCCACCTCCGCTTGGACGAACTGGTCGAGACGGCCGCAACGGCGTTTCCGGGGCTCGTGCCCACCAACGATCGGCTCGAGACCGAGCGCACCCGGCCACAGGCGAACAAGGAGGGGCATGAGATCGACCAAGGTGTCTTCCTCAGTCACGTCCTGCGCTCGCCGTCGGCAGGACCGCACCTGATCGACGCGATGTTGCGCCCCACACCCCGCGCGCTCGCTCTGCTTCCGGACTTCAGCAGGACGGGAAGGGCCGACCTGGGCTCCGTACGGATGGAACGCAGCCGCGGTGCCGCACACTTGACCATGTGCCGCGACGACTGCCTGAACGCGGAGGACGACCGGCAGATCGAAGACATCGAGACCGCGGTGGACCTCGCGCTTCTTGATCCCGACGTTGAGGTGTGTGTGCTGCGCGGTGGTGAGATGACCCACCCGCGTTACCGTGGCAAGCGCGTGTTCAGCGCCGGAATCAACCTAAAGTCCCTGTATGGCGGCAGCATCTCGCTGGTGGACTTCCTGCTGCGGCGGGAGCTCGGGTACATCCACAAGATTCTGCGAGGCGTCTCCGTCGGGAACGGCGCGGACCGGCGGACGGGGATGGTGGAGAAGCCCTGGATCGCGGCGGTGGACACCTTTGCCATCGGCGGCGGCGCGCAGCTCCTGCTGGTGTTCGATCATGTCATCGCCGCGTCGGATGCCTACCTCAGCCTTCCGGCGGCCAAGGAAGGAATCATCCCCGGGGCCGCCAACTTCCGGTTGGGCCGGGTCGCCGGCGGACGTGTCTCCAGGCAGGTGATCCTCGGGGGACGCCGGATCTGGGCGGGCGAGCCGGACGCCCGTCTGCTGGTCGACGAGGTCCACGAACACGATGACATGGACCTCGCGATCGAGCGGGGTATTGACCGGCTCCGCGGGCCTGCGGTGATCGCCAACCGAAGGATGCTGAACCTCGTTGAGGAGCCGGTGGACCAATTCCGCACCTACATGGCCGAGTTCGCCCTACAACAGGTGCTCCGCATGTACAGCGCCGATGTGCTCGACAAGGTCGGCCGCTTCTCCGCCGCAAAGGAGGCGACGGCGGAGTGAGCGGAACGGAGGACAAGCCGCGTGTCCGCTACGAGAAGAAGAACCACGTGGCTCGCATCACGCTCAATCGGCCTGCCGTGCTCAATGCGATGGACCTGCGAATGCACGAGGAACTCGCCGCGATCTGGGACGACGTCGAAGCGGACGACGAGGTGCGGGTTGCGGTGCTGACCGGGGCCGGAGAGCGCTCCTTCTCCGTCGGCCAGGATCTGCGCGAGCGCGCTCTGCTGGACCGCCAGGGGGTGCCACCGTCGACCTTCGGTAGCCGCGGACAGCCCGGATGGCCGCGGCTGACCGAACGGTTCAACCTTTCGAAGCCGGTGGTCGCCCGGGTTCACGGCTACGCGCTGGGAGGCGGGTTCGAACTCGCTCTAGCCTGTGATCTCGTTGTCGCGTCCGACCAAGCGGTCTTTGCCCTCCCGGAGGCACAGCTCGGGTTGGTGCCCGGGGCCGGCGGGGCGTTCAGGCTGGCCAGACAGCTTCCGTTGAAGACAGCCATGGGTTATCTCCTGACGGGCCGCCGTTTGACCGCGGACATGGCGCTGCAATTTGGCCTGGTCAACCAGGTAGTGCCTTACGAGCAGCTCGATGCCTGCGTCACCGAGTGGACCGACGCTCTGTTGCGCAGCGCCCCCTTGGCGTTGCGGGCCATCAAGGAGGCCGTGATGAGGTCGGTGGACATGCCGCTGGAGGAGGCCTTCACCACGGCGTTCGAGTGGGAGCAACGGCGTCGGCACAGCAAGGACGCCATCGAAGGCCCCCTGGCCTTTGCCGAGCAGCGCGAACCCTGCTGGCACGCCTGTTGAGGACGGGGTGCGGGGGAAAACGTCCTCGTCACTCCGACAACAAGATCTGCCTTTAGCCATGACTGAAGCAACGCAGGGCCACCCATGATGGGTGGCCCTGCTTGTTGAAAGCGACCGCCAACAGAAGCTCTCGGATCAGGGCGGCGAAGGCGGCTCAAGGCCTGCCCGTTCAGTGCGACACTGTCCAGCCACTCGCGCTCAGCAGTCGGCACAGCTCCGCGGCCGAGGACCGGTGCACGAGTAGTTCGACGAGGCCCTGGCCCTGGCCTGGCGAGTGCTCGATACGGATGTCTTCGATATTGACGCCGACCTCGCCGACTGCCGTGAACACCCGAGCCAGTGAGTTGGGCTCGTCGGATATCGCCACCGAGATCGCGGCAAGGTCGGCCAGCGAGGTGCCCGGTTTGTGTTCGATGCGCGCACGCCCCTGATTGCCCTGCAGGAGCAGCTCCTCCAGATCAGTTGTTGCGCGCTTTTGTACTGCAGGATCTGCGTCGGCCAGGTCGCGGAGGGCGGTGATGACTCGGTTGAGGTCGTCTGCATATGCATTGAGGACATCTGCCACCGCGTCGGCGTTGGCATGGAGGATCTCTCGCCAGAGCACCGGATCACCTGCCGCGATGCGGGTGACGTCCCGCAGTCCCTGTCCCGACACGCGGACGCTGGCGTCTGTCGCGTGTTCAAGCCGGGCTGCCATCAGGGACGAAATCAGATGGGGGGCATGCGATGTGAGGGCGACGGCGTGGTCATGGGCTGCCGGCTCCATGATGACCGGCGTGCCGGCGCACAGCGCGACCAGTTCGAGTGCGCGATTGAGGACTCCCTGGTCGGTGTGAGCCGAGGGAGTGAGCACCCATGGCCGCCTCTCGAAGAGGTCGGCCCGGCCTGCCAGAGGGCCGGAGCGCTCCGTGCCTGCTAGGGGGTGACCGCCGACATACGTGGAGGGGTCAGCGCTCACACCAAGCAACTCATGGTGCGGCCGGGCCTTCACGCTGGCGACATCGGTGTAGGCGCGGGCGAGCCCACTGTGCTGGGCACGCGCGAGTTCCGTGGCGATTCGCGTCGGGGGCACGGCGAGTATCGCAAGATCCACCTGCCCGTCCGGCGCGTGGAGCGAGCCGGCCCCCATGGCCTCGGCGGTCCTGGCCGCCGTGCTGTTCACGTCGTTCAGGTGCACGGACACACCGGTCCGTGTCAGAGCGAGTGCGACGGACGTACCGATGGCACCGGTCCCGATGACTGTGGCGCTCTTCATCGGACGCAGGAGCGGAAGGCGGGCGTGTGGTCGGCGGTGAGTGCAAGCCGGCACTGGCGCAGCTCTGACTGTTCCGAAGCTCGACGAGCGATCGGAAGAGCGTGTGCGGTTCGTTGGGTGACTGTTAAGTGTTCGGTGGAGCGAACGGACATGAGATTCCCCTTCGAAGGTTGGCTGGGGGACTAAGAGTTTGGGCAGTCTGAAGCCGGGCGTAGAACCTGTGGCGGGCTGGAAATCCGTGGCCAGAGGGCACGGTTCGGCTCGGGTCGTGTTGACAGCGCCGGCATCTTTGCTAACTCATCGGGCTCACCCCAGCCGCAACGGCTTAAGATTCATGATGGTCGGCAAAGAGGCGCATGGCGCAGCATACTGTGAGGTGTGGGCTATCCGAGAATGATACTGCTCGCCTATTCGTCGACCATCATGCTCTTGTCTCCGTTGCGGAATGGAGTACTGGGATGAGCGGTCGTATACGGTGATGGCGCCCGCCCCCGGCGTGAATTACCCCGTAATCGCCGGGGGTGTGGCGGAGTCAATGCAGCTGACTGAATCCCAACAGGGGTGATGCAGCTTTTCGCCCCGATTGATGTTGCGTGCGACGGTGATCCGGATGGCGATGTTCCGGCTCACTCCAGGTCGTCGCCCTTCCGGTTCCCGGGTTGACTGCCGTCGCCGCTCTCGTCGGATCAAATAGGTGATATGTGCAGATCGGAAGAATGTTCTGCCCTCTGGGGTGCGACGGCGTGGCTTTTTCGCGATTGCATAATTCCCGCCTGCTGCGAACTCGGATCTGGCGAGGTGTCGCGTGTGGCTGGTCGCAGAGCAGGGCTTCGGCGTAGTCGCATGACGCCCGGTTGGTGGTGGTCCGTCAGGTCAGTGACGGGGCCCGGAACGTGACAGGCACGGCTTCCAAGATCATGGAGCTCTCTACGCCCCGTGACCCGAGTGGAAGACCGTGCCTGCCGACGCATCATCGCTGATCCCACCTGCCCTTGACCAGCTGCGCGAGCACCCCGAGGTCGTATCCGGGGAGGTCCCGGGCCTTCTGAAGCGGTTGGCCGAGGTACCGGATCCGCGTGATCCACGCGGGGTGCGCCACCGCCTGGCCGTTGTCCTCGCGCTCACCGCGTGTGCGGTTCTGGCGGGGGCGACCTCGCTGCTGGCGGTCAGTGAGTGGATCGCCGACGCTCCGGCGCGTGTGCTGGAAGAGGTCGGCGCCCGCCCCGATCCGCTGCTGCCAAGGCGGGTCCTGCCCGCCGAGACAACGGTCCGCCGGCTGATGGCCCGCCTCGACGGCGGCGCGCTGGACCGAGCGGTCGGCGGTTGGCTCGCGGACCGCAGACCGAAGGCGACCGGGACCGCTGGACTGCGCGGCCTCGCAGTGGACGGCAAGAGCCTGCGCGGTGCGGCCAGAGCGAAGGGCCGCAAGATTCACCTGCTCGCTGCACTGGAGCACGCCACCGGTCTGGTAATGGCCCAGCTGGACGTCGGCGAGAAGACGAACGAGATCACCTGCTTCCAGCCGCTGCTGGACACCGTCGCCGACCTGGCAGGAACCGTCGTCACCAGCGACGCCATGCACACCCAGCGCGAGCACGCCGACTACCTCCTCGGGCGCGGCGCCCACTACATCGTGATCGTCAAGGGCAACCAGTGCGCCACGAGGCGCTTTGACACATCCCCGCCGAAGGCGGGACAGACTCGAAGGGAGGTCTGCTGGGTCCGATGGCTTACC
>NZ_JBEXLP010000125.1:0-16177 GCF_040610035.1 Streptomyces sp. NPDC004542 | reverse complement strand
GCGGCGCTGTCCAGCGACCGGTGTCTGTCACGGAACGTTGCCTCCGTGCGGGGTTCGATGACCCCGTCCCGCCGGCCCCCGTCCCCCCGGCCACCTGGCAGACCAGCGTCCGCGTGTCCCCGGACACCATGCCCCACCTCCTTGACCACTGCTTCTTCCCGCAGCGTCCCGGCTGGCCGGACGTGGCGGACCGGTGGCCGGTCGTCCCGGCGACCACGATCGTGCGGCACATGATGGACGCCGCGGAGCAGGCGTCACCCGGGACGCTGGCGGTCGCCGTGCACGGGGCGCGGTTCGACCGGTGGCTGACCGCCACCCCGCCCGTCGACGTTCCCGTCACCGTCACCCGCACCCCGGACGACCCGCGCCGCGTCGCCGTCTCCTTCGGCCCCACGGCCCGTGCCGTCGTCGAACTCGCCGCCCGGTACCCGCAACCGCCCGCGGCCCGCGCGGCCCGCCCCGCCCCGGAACGCGTCCCCGACCACACCGCCGCCCAGCTCTACACCGAGCGCTGGATGTTCCACGGACCGGCGTTCCAGGGGGTCACCGAACTCACCGGCATCGGTGACCGTCATGTGCGCGGGGTCATCACCACCCCCGCCGCCCCCGGCGCGCTGCTCGACAACGTGGGCCAGATCCTCGGCTACTGGATCATGGCGACCAGGACCGAGCGGACCGTCGTGTTCCCCGTCCAGACGCGGCAGATGCGGTTCCACGGACCGCACCCGGTCCCCGGCACGCGGGTCGAGTGCCTGGTGCGGATCACCTCGCTCACCGACACCGTCCTCGAGGCGGACGTGGAGCTGACCGTCGCCGGGCGGGTGTGGGCCCTGCTGACCGGCTGGCAGGACCGCCGCTTCGACAACGACCCGCAGACCCGCCCCGTCGAGCGCTTCCCCGAGCGCAACACCCTCTCCGAGCCCCGGCCCGGCGGCTGGGCACTGCTGCACGAGCGGTGGCCGGACCTCGCCTCCCGCGAGCTGATCATGCGCAACTCGCTGGGCGGCCCGGAGCGTACGGAGTACGCCCGGCACGCGCCGCGCGGCCGCAGGCAGTGGCTGCTCGGCCGGATCGCGGTCAAGGACGCCGTACGGCGCCTGCTGTGGGACCGCGGCGAGGGACCGGTCTTCCCGGCCGAGATCCGCGTCCACAACGACGACCTGGGCCGCCCGTACGTCACCGGCGTCCACGGCCGCACCCTGCCCGCGCTGGACGTCTCGCTGGCCCACCGCGCCGAGGCGGGCGTGGCGATCGTACGGCCGCACGCGCCCGGCCCCGGGCCCGGCATCGACATCGAGGAGGTCACCGAACGGGACCCGGCCGCCGTCGCCGCTGCCCTCGGCACGGACGAACTCCGGCTGCTGCGCGCCCTGTCCGCGGCAGGGGACGCGTCGCTCTGGTTCACCCGGTTCTGGGCCGCCAAGGAGGCCGTCGCCAAGGCGGAGGGCACCGGGTTCGGCGGACGCCCCCGGGACTTCGCCGTCTTCCACGCGGCACCCGCCGGGGACCGGCTGCTGGTCTCCGGCCGCCTGGAACGCGCCTACACGGTGCACCTCGCACCGGTCAGCAATCCCCCCGCACTGCCCGCCCGGGACTACGTCGTGGCCTGGACGACGGGCCCGGCGGGCGACGACGAAGAGGAGCAGGAGCGATGAACCCCACGGAGCCGACCACCGGGTACGCCGACGAGGAGGCGGTGCTCGCCGACATCAGGGCCCTGCTCCTGACCCTGCTGGAGGAGTACGGCGAGGAGGACCTCGAGATCGGCATGAACACCACGTTCAACCGCGATCTCGAACTGGAGAGCATCGATCTGGTGACCCTCGCGGGTCTGCTGAAGGAGCACTACGGCAGCCGGGTCAACTTCGCCGAGTTCCTGGCCGGCATGGAGTTCGAGGAGATCATCGAGCTCACCGTCGGCAGGCTCGTCGAGCACGTCGTGCAGAGCCTGAAGGCCGCGGGGACGAGCTGACGGATGGCCATGGTCAGCGCCGGCGGCATCCGGCTGCACGTGCAGAGAATGGGACCCGAGGACGGCCGCACCCCGGTCGCCACCGCCGTGCTCGTGCACGGCCTGCTCACCGACAGCCTGGCCAGCTACTACTTCACGGTGGCCCCGCGGTTCGCGGTGGCGGGCGTCGACGTGGTCATGTACGACCTGCGCGGCCACGGCCGCAGCGAGCGACCGCCGGCCGGCTACACCCTCGACCACAACATCGACGACCTCGAGGCACTGCTCGACCGGCTGGGGATCACCGGGCCCGTCCACCTCGTCGGCAACTCCTACGGCGGCACCATCGCCTTCGGCTACGCCGCCCGCCACCCCGGACGGACGGCCAGCCTCACCCTCATCGAGTCCGAGCCGGCCACCGCGGCCTGGGCGGCGAAGCTGGGCGGCATCCTGGACCGCGTCGTGACCGAGCTGGCGCACAACGAGCCCGACGCCATCGCCTGGATCAGCGCCCACCGCGGCCACAACACCGCCCGCCTCGCCAAGGGAGCCGCCCGCCTCGCCCGGGAGACCACCCTCGGCCGGGACATCCCCGCGAGCCGGGTGCTCACCGAGCCCGAGATCAGGGCCGTACGCTGTCCCGTCCTCGGTGTCTACGGCGGTGACTCGGACCTGGTGGACGTCATGCCGCTGAAGGAGGCCCTGCTCGCGGACTTCCGGTCGGTCGTGCTGCCGGGACACGAGCACTCCGTGCTGGTGGAGGCGGCCGGGCCGGTCGGCGCGCACGTCCTGGAGCTGATCCGCTCGGCGGGCGCCGAGGCCGTCCGGTGAGCGGGTTCCTGTTCGTCGTACCGCCCCTGGTCGGGCACATCAACCCCACGGTGGGCGTCGCCGCCGAGCTCGCCGCCCGCGGACACCGGGTGGCCTGGGCGTGCGCCGACCCCGCGCTGGTACGGCGGCTCGCGGGCCCGCAGGCGGTCGTCCTGCCCTGCGCGGGTCCCGCCCCGGCCGTACGCCCGCCGGAGCTGCGGGGGCCGGAGGCGCTGAAGTACCTGTGGGAGGGGTACCTGCTGCCGCTCGCCGACGCGATGGCACCCGGAGTCCGGGCGGCCGTCGGCCGGTTCCGGCCCGATGTCGTCGTCGCCGACCAGCAGGCCTTCGCCGGGGCCCTGGTGGCCGAGCGCCTCGGCCTGCCCTGGGCCACCTCCGCCACCACCTCGGCCGAACTCACCGGCGCGTACCACGGCACACCCAGGATCGCCGACTGGATCCGGGAGAGGCTCCGCGCACTGCGCGCCCGCGTCGGAGACCCGGCCGGTGACACCGACCCGCGCTTCTCGCCCCACCTGCTGCTGGCCTTCAGCACCCCCGAACTCGCCGGCCCCTCGGCCGCCCGGGGCGACCACATCCACTACGTCGGCCCCTCGATCGCCGACCGCCCGGCCGCGACCGGCTTCCCCTGGGAGTGGCTGGACCCCGGCCGGGCCACCGTCCTGGTGACCCTCGGCACCGCCAACGCGGACGTGGGCGGGCGCTTCCTCGCCGAGTGCGTCAGCGCGCTGCGGGAACGGGCCGACGTGGCGCAGGCGGTGGTGACCGATCCCGGCGGCACCCTGCGGAGGTCCGGCGACGACAAGGACGTGCTCGTCCTGCCCTCCGTCCCCCAGCTCCCGCTCCTGCAACGGGCCGGCGCGGTGGTGTGCCACGCCGGGCACAACACCGTCTGCGAGGCCCTCTGGCACGGCGTCCCGCTGGTCGTCGCCCCCATCCGCGACGACCAGCCCGTGGTGGCCGCCCAGGTCACGGGCGCCGGAGCGGGCGTCCGGGTGCGGTTCGGCCGGGTCACCGCGGCCCGGCTGGGCGCGGCCCTCGACGCCGTCCTGCACGAACCCGCCCACCGTGCCGCGGCCGCCCGTCTGAGCGCCGCCTTCCGCGCGGCGGGCGGCGCCCCCGCCGCCGCCGTCCACCTCGGGCGACTGGCCGCCGACGCACGCCCGGAGGAGAGCCGATGAGCAACGAGACCGAGGACACCGCCAAGGCCGACCGCGCCGTTCGGGTGGCCGCCCTGCGCCCCGCCTACCAGGCCGACCTGGCCGACGGCGTGGACCGCTTCCTGGCGCCGCGGCGCACCACCTGCCCCTGGTGCGGCTCGCACCGCCTGACCACCCGGCTGCGCACCACCGACCTGCTCCAGCACAAGCCGGGCCGGTTCGTCCTCGACCGCTGCGAGGGCTGCGGGCACACCTTCCAGAACCCGGCGCTGAACGAGGCGGGCCTGGAGTTCTACTACCGCGACTTCTACGACGGCCTCGGCGAGCAGAAGATGGGCGGCACCTTCGGGGGCCGCACCACGATGTACCGGGCCCGCGCGGAGTCGATGCTGCCGTACGACCCCACCCCGAAGAACTGGCTCGACGTCGGCACCGGCCACGGTCACTTCTGCGCCGCCGCCCGCGAGGTGCTGCCCGGCACGACGTTCGACGGCCTCGACTTCACCGACGGGGTGGAGATCGCCGAACGCGAGGGCCGCGTCGAGCGCGGCCACCGCGGATCCTTCCCGGAGCTGGCCCCCGGCCTCGCCGCCCGCTACGACGTCGTCAGCATGTTCCACTACCTGGAGCACAGCACCGACCCCGACCGCGAACTGCGCGCCGCCCACCAGGCCGTCCGTCCCGGCGGCCACCTGCTCGTCGAGGTCCCCGACCCCGAGAGCCGCTACGCCCGTCTCCTCGGCCGCTGGTGGCTGCCCTGGCTCCAGCCGCAGCACCTGCACTTCATGCCGGTCGCCAACCTGCGCCGGCGGCTCACCGAGCTGGGCTTCACCGTGGTCGCGGAACAGCACGCCGAGCCGCACGACCCGGTGGACCTGCTCGCCGCCGCCTGGCTGGCCCTGGACCACACCGCACCGCGCGAGGACGCCCCCTGGCTGCCCGAGCCGCCGGGCGCCGTGCGGCGCGGTCTGCGCACCGCGGTTCTCCTCGCCGGCGTGCCGGTGCTCGTCGCCGCCACCCTCCTGGACCGGTTCGCGGTCCGTCCCCTGTCCCACCGCCTCGGCCTGTCCAACGCCTACCGTCTGGTCGCCCGCCGCGAGTGACCCGCGGTCACGCCACCGGGCACCGCCACCGGGGCGCGGGCACGCCCCCGGTGGCGGTGCCATGACCGAGGGCGCCCGCCGTCCGGCCGTGAACCGGTAGCCTTCACCGGGGACGCGCCGTCGGGTGACGTCCTCGGCAGTGAGGTTCGACAGGGGAGGAACCGGCGGTGCACGTCCAGGAATGGCTCGACTCGGTGCCCGCGGCCGCCGTCTACGCCGTGGTGGCCCTGGTGATCGGTCTGGAGAGCCTGGGCATCCCGCTGCCCGGCGAGATCGTCCTGGTGTCGGCGGCCCTGATGTCCTCCCAGCACTCCGGTGTCAATCCCGTCGTCCTGGGCGTGTGCGCGACCGCCGGCGCCGTCGTCGGCGACTCCATCGGTTACGCGATCGGCCGCAAGGGCGGCCGCCCGCTGCTGGCCTGGCTGGGCCAGAAGTTCCCCCGGCACTTCAGCGAGGGCCACGTCGCCACCGCCGAGCGGTCCTTCGAGAAGTGGGGCATGTGGGCGGTCTTCTTCGGCCGCTTCGTCGCCCTGCTCCGCATCTTCGCCGGCCCGCTCGCCGGCGTCCTCCACATGCCGTACTGGAAGTTCCTGACCGCCAACGTCCTCGGCGGCATCTGCTGGGCGGGCGGCACCACCGCGGTCATCTACTACGTCGGCGTCGTCGCCGAGGACTGGCTCAAGCGCTTCTCGTACCTGGGTCTGGTGCTGGCTCTGCTGATCGGCCTGACCTCGATGCTGGTGATCAGGCGCAAGGCGAAGAAGGCGGCGGCCGAGAAGCGGGAAGCCGAACCGGAGCCCGTCCCGGCCACCGACTGAGGACCGGGGGAGAGTCCCGGGCTCAGCCCTGGTGCACGTCCCGGTGGGCCTGGGCCAGCTCCGCGTACAGCGTGCCGTTGAGCGTCACGCCCTGCCGCTCCTCCTGGGTGAGCTCCCGCTTCACCTTCGCCGGCACCCCCGCCACCAGCGATCCCGGCGGCACCACCATCCCCTGCGGCACCAGCGCCTGGGCGGCGACCAGCGACCCCGCTCCGATCACCGCCCCGTTGAGCACCGTCGCCCCCATCCCGATCAGGCAGTCGTCCTCGACGGTCGCCCCGTGGACCACGGCGTTGTGCCCGATGGACACCCGCTCTCCGACACTGACCGGGAATCCGGGGTCGGCATGGAGCGTCACGTTGTCCTGGACGTTCGCGCTCGCCCCGACGCTGATCCGCTCCACGTCCCCGCGCACCACCGCCCCGTACCAGACGCTCGCCCCCGCTCCCAGCGTCACGTCCCCGATCACGGACGCCGTGGGCGCCACGAAGGCCCCGGGGTCGACCTTCGGTTCCCTGCCGCCGATGCCCGTGATCAACGCCTTGCGCGTCATCGCCCTCTCGCCCTCTCGTCGTCGCCGGTACCCCCGCACCGTACGCCACCCGGTGGGGCGAAGATCACAGCGTTCCGGCCTCTTGGGCGGACCGCGCGCTGAGTACCGTGAGCGGGTGTCCAAGCCCAAGAACACGTTCTCGTTCTCCTCCTGGCGGCGCGGCCTCCTCCAACGCGTCGTGCACGCGGGCTGGGCGTGGGTGCAGCGCACGGGCTCGGTCACCGCCGAGCACCCCGGACGGCTGCGCTTCGGCGCCATGGGAACGGGTACCAGGCTCGCCTTCCCGCTGGGCACCGTCTTCGGCGAACCCTGGATCCACCTCGGCGCCCACTGCATCGTCGGCGAGCAGGTCACCCTGACCGCGGGTCTCATGCCCGACCTCGACCTCGGGTCCGAGCCGATCCTGCGCATCGGCGACGGGGTCGTGCTCGGCCGGGGCAGCCACGTCATCGCCGACACGACGGTCACCATCGGCAGCGACTGCTATGTCGGCCCGTACGTCTACGTGACGTCCACCAACCACTCCTACGACGACCCGAACGAGCCCATCGGGAAGCAGTGGCCGCGTATGGAGCCGGTGGAGATCGGTCCGGGCTGCTGGATCGGCACCGGCGCGGTGATCCTGCCGGGCGCGCGGATCGGCCGGAACGTGGTCGTGGCCGCCGGGGCGGTGGTCCGCGGGACCGTGCCCGACCACGCCGTGGTGGCCGGCGCGCCCGCCCGGGTCGTACGCCGCTGGACCCCCGCCGACGGCTGGCAGCCGCCGCTTCGGACCCCGGCCCCGAGGCCGATCCCGGAAGGTGTCACCCCGGAGCAGCTGCTGGCCCTGGCGGACCTGGACGAGCGGGACGTGGCCCGGCTCGCCGAGCTGGAGACCGAGAGCTAGTTTCTAGAAGCGTCCTGAAGATCTTGAAATCGCGCCGGGCTTGCCCCGGTTCAGGGCGATTGGCATTTACGGTCAAGAGCAGGACGAGCCGGGCGGCCAGAGCAAGATCTTCAGCGGTCTAGGGCCCTGGGGGTCCCGCGCTCAGCCGGTCGCCAGCAGCAGCGTGCCCAGCAGGGCCAGGCCCGCGCCCGCCGCCTGGACGGCGCGCAGGCGTTCGCGCAGGAAGCCGCGGGCGGCCAGGGCGGTCACCACCGGGTAGAGCGAGGCGAGCACCGCGGCCACGGTGACCGGGCCGAGCTGGGCGGCGACCGCGTAGGTGCCGTTGGCCGCCACGTCCGCGAGCCCGACGAAGCCGAACGCCGGAAGGGCGGCCCAGGGGAAGCCGTCCGCCGGGAGGGCCGTAGCGCCCCGCCGGACGGAGACGATCAGCGCGGCACCACCCGCGGCGACGTTCGTCACGCGCTGCACGAACAGCGAGAGGAACAGGCCGGTGACGGTGGTCGAGGCCTCCGCGATCAGCGCGAACACCGTGCCGAAGCCGAGCGCCGCGACGAGTGTGAGCCAGATCGCCTGCCGCTGCACGGGCGCGCCGCGCAGTTGCGGCCCGCCGGCGAGGACGACGCCGGTGACGGCGACCGCGATGCCCGCGAGCTGCGCCGGGCCCGGACGCTCACCGAGGACGAGGCCGACGGTGACGGGCACGGCGACGCTGAGGGTGGCGAGCGGCGACACGACGCCCATCGGCCCCAGGGCGAGCGCCTTGTAGAAGGACAGCAGGGCGACCGGACCGACCAGGCCCGCCGCGAACGCGAACCACAGCCGGGGACCGGCCTCGCTCCAGCCGCCCGTCGCGACCACGATCGCGCCCAGCACCACCGCCGCGATCGCCTGGGACAGCACGACGACCGTGAGCGCGGGGTTGCGCCGCGTCAGCAGCCCGCCGCCGAAGTCGGCCACGCCCCACAGGAGGCTGGTGGCCAGGGCGAAGAATGCTGTCACGGGACCCTCGCAGTACAGTTCGGTGAACGATCGGGTGCAGCCCAGCGTAGTTCAATGGGGTGAACTCTGTCATTCAAAATAGTGAACCGAATGGGATGGAACGTGTCGGACCTCGAGCTGCTGACCCAGTCCCTGGCGCGCAACGTCAAGCGCTGGCGCACCGAGCGCGGCTTCACGCTGGACACGCTGGCCGCCCGCGCGGGAGTCAGCCGCGGCATGCTCATCCAGATCGAGCAGGCCCGCACCAACCCCAGCCTCGGCACCGTCGTCAAGATCGGCGACGCGCTCGGCGTCAGCATCACCACGCTGCTCGACTACGAGCAGGGCCCGAAGGTCCGTGTCGTCCCCGCCGAGCAGGCCGTCCGGCTGTGGCACAGCGAGGCCGGCAGCTACAACCGGCTGCTGGCCGGCACGGAGGCCCCCGGCCCGCTGGAGATGTGGGACTGGCACCTGATGCCCGGCGAGCACAGCCCCTCCGACCCGCACCCCGCCGGCACGGTCGAACTCGTCCATGTCACGGCCGGCGAGCTGACCCTCACCGTCGACCAGGTCGAGTACCGGGTTCCGGCCGGTGCCAGCGCGTCCTTCGAGGCCGACACCCCGCACACGTACGGCAACGACGGCGACGTTCCGATGGAGATGGTGATGGCCGTCTCGGTGCCGCCCGTCCGCTGAACGCCCCGCTTGTCAGGGTGCGGCCACGCGTGCACCCCTCGGAGACTTCGACACCGCCACGCCCGCTCCCGACCGCCTCGACGAACTGGCCGGTCCGGTCGCCGACGCCGTACGCCACCGGCGCGGCAGCGTCCCCGCCGACCAGATCATCCACGTCGACACCGACCCGCGGTGGGCCGACACCGCCGTCCTCGTCGAGCACTACGGCCGCGACCTGCTGGAGCGGTCCGCGAACTGCGTGGTCGTGGCGGGCAAACGGGGCGGCGCCACCACCCTGGCCGCGTGTCTGGTGCTCTCCACCACCCGGGTCGACGTCAACGGCGCCGTGCGCCGCCGGCTCGGCGCCCGCAAGGCCTCCTTCGCGTCCACGGAGACCGCCACGGGGGATGGAGTACGGAGGCATCACCCCGATCGGACTCCCGGACGGCTGGCCGGTGCTGGTGGACTCGGCCGTCGTCGACCTGCCCTACGTCCTGGTCGGCAGCGGACGCCGGCGCGGCAAGCTGCTGGTGCCGGGCAAGGCCTTCGCCGAGCTGCCCGGGGCGGTGGTGCTGGAGGGTCTCGGCCTGGCCTGACCTCAGGCGGTCACATGGTGGGCCAGCCGCAGATGCGGGTCCGTCTCGCCGGGCGCGGGCGCCGGATCCGCGTGCACCAGGGCCGCGGTGAGCCCCGGGAGCGCGTGCAGCAGGGCGTGCTCGGCCTCGACGGCGACCGCGTGCGCCTGCCGGACCGTCGTCTCGCCGTCCACCACGACCGTCACCTCCGCGCGCAGCCGGTGCCCGATCCACCTCAGCCGCAGCTCGCCGACCTCCCGTACGCCCGCCACCTCGCCGAGTGCCCGCTCGGCCCGGTCCACCAGTGCCGGGTCGACGGCGTCCATCACCCGCCGGAACACCTCACGCGCCGCGTCCCGCAGCACCAGCCCGATCGCCGCCGTGATCGCCAGCCCCACGAGCGGGTCGGCGAGCCGCCAGCCCAGGGCGGCCCCTCCGGCGCCGGCCAGCACCGCCAGTGACGTGAACCCGTCCGTACGGGCGTGCAGGCCGTCGGCGACCAGCGCGGCCGAGCCGATCGCGCGGCCCACCCGGATCCGGTACCGGGCCACCCACTCGTTCCCCGCGAATCCGACCACGGCGGCGACGGCGACGGCCGGGACGTGCGCCACGGGCCGCGGGTCGAGGAGGCGGTCCACCGCGGTCCATGCCGCGAAGACCGCGGAGGCGGCGATCGTCAGCACGATCGCGATGCCCGCGAGGTCCTCGGCCCGCCCGTAGCCGTAGGTGAAGCGGCGCGTCGGGGCCCGGCGGCCGAGCGCGAAGGCGATGGCCAGCGGCACGGCGGTCAGCGCGTCCGCGGCGTTGTGCACCGTGTCGCCGAGCAGCGCCACCGAGCCCGAGACGGCCACCACGCCCGCCTGCGCCAGCGCGGTCCCGCCCAGCACGGCCAGCGACACCCACAGGGCGCGCATGCCGCGCGCGCTCGACTCCAGCGCGGGGTCGAGCTTGTCGGCGGTCTCGTGGGAGTGCGGGGTGAGGAGATGGGCGAGGCGGTGGCGGACCGAGGGACGGTGCGGGTGTTCGTGCGGGTGGTGCCCGAGGTGCCGGTCGCTCACGGGGTTCCCCTTCCGGTGTGCGGGAGGTGGACGGACGGCCGCCCACGACGCCATTATGTGCGTATGAGCGCACGCATGCACCTGTCACCTGCGCACCATGCGCACCCGCACAGCCCGGGCGAGGAACAGTTCGCGCTCGCCGCGGAGCTCCTCGCCCTGCTCGGCGACCGCACCCGCCTCGCGCTGCTGCACCTCCTGACGGAGGGGGAGGCGGACGTCACGACCCTCACGGCGGCGTGCGCGGCGGCCCGGCCGGCCGTCAGCCAGCACCTGGCCCGGCTGCGGCTCGCGGGTCTGGTCGACACCCGCAAGGAGGGGCGCCGGGTGGTGTACTCGCTGCGCGACGGGCATCTGCGCCGCCTCGTCACCGAGGCGCTGAACGTGGCCGACCACCGCCTCGGCGACCGCCCGCCGCACGACTGACGGCGCAGGACGCAAGAGGAGCCGGCGTGGGGGCGCCGGGTGCCACCCGGGCACCCTGACGGGACACCGCGTGGTCGGACGGGACCGGTTCAGTGCGCCGCAGGGCGATGTGCCCCTGGCCGCCGAAGCCGCCCTGCCACCAGATCAGGCCCAGGCCCAGCAGGTAGGCCGGCAGCCACTGCGCGGCGCGGAAGTCCAGCCGGGGCGCGTCGGGCAGGGCCTTGCTGGTGGCGTACCAGGCGTACCAGGCGTAGCCGCCGAGCAGCACGTATCCGGGGACGATCGCGAAGCCCAGGCGCCACAGGGTGCCCCAGCCGGCCCAGTTGCAGTCGACAGGACCGTCAGCAAGTCCTGTCGTTGCAGGTCATGGGGACTTTCCGTGTTTCTGATCAGCTCTTGGACAGCCCACCTCGTGAAAGCGCGAGGCTAAGAAGCCCGCCCCAGGCGGGGAATTTCGATCGCCGGGCACCGGTCCATCACCATCTCCCGTCCCGCCGCCCGGGTCCGCTCGTAGGCGGCCTCGTCGACCACGCCGAGCTGGAACCAGACCGCTTTCGCGCCCTTGGCGACCGCCTCGTCGGCGACCCGCCCGGCGAGGTCGCTGTTGACGAAGACGTCGACCACGTCCACCTCGAACGGGATCTCGGCGAGGGAGGCGTAGCCGGGCTCGCCGTGCACCGTCTCCGCGCCGGGATGGACGGGCACCACCCTCTTGCCGAAGTGCTGGAGCACCTCCGCGACGCGGTACGCGGCCCGGTTCCGGTTCGACGAGAGGCCGACGACGGCCCAGGTGTCACCGAGTTCGGACAGGATCCTGCGGATGGTCGCTGCGTCGCCGTACACGTCCGGCCTCCTCGGGCCACGGGGTCAGTGTCCTCGGCGCAAACGGCGGCCGCCGCGCGGTGATTCCCGCCGGCCCGGCCGGCCGGCGCTTCCTGCCGCACTGTCCGAAAAGCCCGGCCCGGGTGTCCGCCGGCACGCGCCACAATGTCCCGGATCGCCGCCACGTGCCTGCATACGATCGTCCGGCCGCCTACGCTCGGGCCGTGCTGCGCATCATCGACTCCCGCACCGGTGAGCCCGTCGAGGCCGCTCCCGCCCGGCGGGGCCTGACCCGGGTCCAGGCGCACGCCTCGGGCCTCGGCACCTCGGCCCTGCGCGTGCTGCTGGTCGCCGACGTCCTCGTCCGTGCCCTGGAACTCGGCGGAACCCCCGTCTGGGCCGGCCTCACCGGCGCCCGGCAGCAGGCGGAGCTCCGCGCGGCCGCCGCCACCCTGGGCATCCGCCCCTTCGAGGACGGCCGGGACCTCGCGGCCGGGCTGGGCGAGGCACAGGTCATCCACGTGGCGCAGGAACGGGGCGCGCCGGCCGGCGGCCCGCCGGCGGGCGGGGCCGTCCTGGTCGCCGTCGCTCCGGTGACCGGGCCCGGACGCGAGGCGGGCCCGGGGCCGCGGGCCACACCACCCGGGGGTGCCGCCCCGGCGGGCCTCCCGGATCCCGCCGTCCTGCGCCTGGCCCTGCTCGCCGTGCCCCACGCGACGTCCGTACGGCTCGACGCGGACGCACTCGACGAGGCGGGCCACAGTCTCGCGCACTGGCGGCGGGCCGTCGCCCGGTGGGCCCGGAAGCCGTCGCGGCCGGTCCCCGAGGAGGTGCGCGGGCGGCTGCGCGCCGCCTGGGAGGACGATCTGGACGTGCCCGGCGTGCTGCGCGTACTGCGCTGGGTGGAGACCGAGCCGGGCCTGCCGGACGGCGCCCGCTTCGAGACCTACGCCTACGCCGACCGGCTCCTCGGCCTCGACCTCGTGCGCGATCTCGGAAGCCTCGCGTGACGGCGGCCCGCGCGGGTGCCGGCCCGCTGCGCCGCCTGCTCGTCCTGCGGCACGCCAAGTCCGCCCGGCCGCCGGGCGTCCCCGACCACGACCGCCCGCTGGCACCGCGCGGCCGCCGCGACGCGCCCGCCGCCGGCCGTGCCCTCGCGGCGGCCGACCCGCTGCCCGACCTCGCCCTGTGCTCCACCGCCGTACGCGCCCGCCAGACCTGGGAGCTCGCCTCGGCCCAGTGGGGCACCCCGCCCCCGGTCCGGTTCGACCCACGGCTGTACGCGGCCGGCGCGGCGGAACTGCTCCAGGTCGTGCGCGAGGTGCCGCCCGAGGTGGCCACCCTGCTCCTCGTCGGACACAACCCGGGCCTCGAGGACCTGGTGCTCACCCTGGCCGGGGAAGCCCTGGACGACGCCCTGGACCGGGTCCGCGCGAAGTTCCCGACCTCGGCCGTCGCGGACCTCACCTGGTACGGCCCGGCCTGGCGGGACCTGACCCCCGGCGCGGCGCTGCTGACCTCGATGACGGTGCCCCGGGGCGGGAGGTCCTAGGCCCTGTCGTCGAACTCCCGACTGCCGCGCGAGGCCGTGCATGCTCCCCACTGCATCAAGGGCGTGGGAGGGCCGGGCCTGGGCGAGCCGTCCGGCGCCGGAGGTCCGCGCGGCTGCGCATAGGCTGGCCGGATGCAGGACGAGTACCGCACAGTCGCCCGCGCGGGCGTGCACGAGACCGAGGTCAACCGCTCCCGCTTCCTGTGCGCCCTCGCCCCGGCGGCCACCGAGCGGGAGGCCCAGGACTTCGTCGCCGCGGTCCGCAAGGAGCACGCGGACGCCACGCACAACTGCTGGGCGTACGTCATCGGCGCCAACGCCTCCGTGCAGAAGGCCAGTGACGACGGCGAACCGGGCGGTACGGCCGGGGTGCCCATGCTCCAGATGCTGCTGCGCCGGGACATGCGGTACGTCGTCGCCGTCGTCACCCGCTACTACGGCGGGGTCAAACTGGGCGCGGGCGGTCTCATCCGGGCCTACGGCGGCGCCGTCGGTGAAGCCCTGGACGCGCTCGGCACCCGCACCCGGCGCCGTTTCCGGCTGGCCACCGTCACCGTCGACCACCAGCGGGCCGGCAAGGTGCAGAACGACCTGCGCGCGACCGGACGCGAGGTGCGGGACGTGCGTTACGCGGAGGCGGTCACCATCGAGATCGGCCTGCCGGACGCCGACGTGGACGCCTTCCGCGCCTGGCTGGCCGACGCCACGGCGGGCACGGCCGCGTTCGAACTGGGCGGAGAGGCCTACGGGGACGCGTGACGCCCACGTCGGCGGCATGAACACGTCACGGACATATCGGTACGAACAGCGGCTGATGCGGACGGAATCCGGGGTCCGTGGTGGATCAGTGCCCCACAGGCGTTAGCGTGGTGGCTGCTGACGACGAGCCGGAGTGTTCTCTTGAGATTGCTGCACACCTCCGACTGGCATCTCGGCCGGGCGTTCCACCGGGTGAACATGCTCCCCGCCCAGGCCGAGTTCATCGGTCACCTCGTCACCACCGTGCGCGAGCGGGAGGTGGACGCGGTCGTCGTGTCGGGCGACGTCTACGACCGGGCGGTGCCCCCGCTCGCCGCGGTCGAGCTGTTCGACGACGCCCTGCACCGGCTGGCCGCACTGGGCGTGCCCACGGTGATGATCTCCGGCAACCACGACTCGGCCCGCCGTCTCGGCGTGGGCGCCGGCCTCATCGGGCGCGCCGGCATCCACCTGCGGACCGAGCCGGCCGCCTGCGGGACGCCCGTCGTGCTGGCCGACGCCTTCGGGGACGTCGCCCTCTACGGGCTGCCGTACCTGGAACCGGCCCTGGTCAAGGACGAGTTCGCGGTGGAGAAGGCCGGTCACGAGACCGTCCTGGCCGCCGCCATGGAACGGGTCCGCGCCGACCTCGCCGCCCGCGCGCCCGGCACCCGTTCCGTCGTCCTCGCGCACGCCTTCGTCACCGGCGGCGAGGCCAGCGACAGCGAGCGGGACATCACCGTGGGCGGGGTGGCCGCCGTACCGGCCGGGGTCTTCGACGGCGTCGACTACGTGGCGCTGGGGCATCTGCACGGCTGCCAGACCATCACCGAGCGCGTGCGCTACTCGGGCTCCCCGCTGGCGTACTCCTTCTCGGAGGCCGGTCACCGCAAGAGCATGTGGCTCGTCGACCTGGACGCCGACGGCTCCGTCACCGCCGAGCGTCTCGACTGCCCCGTGCCGCGCCCCCTGGCCCGCGTCCGCGGCACCCTGGACGACCTCCTCGCCGACCCCGCCCTGGCCCGGCACGAGGACGCCTGGGTCGAGGCCACCCTCACCGACCCGGTCCGCCCCGCCGACCCCATGGCCCGCCTCGCCGAGCGGTTCCCGCACACCCTCAGCCTCGTCTTCGCCCCCGACCGCGCCCCCGACGACCCCGACGTCTCCTACGCCCGCCGGCTCGCGGGCCGCAGCGACCGGCAGATCGCCGAGGACTTCGTCACCCACGTGCGCGGGGCGGGCCCCGACGCGCACGAACAGGCCGTGCTGCGCGAGGCGTTCGACGCCGTGCGGGCCGACGACGCGGTGCGGGAGGTGGCCCGGTGAGGCTGCACCGGCTCGACCTCACCGCCTTCGGGCCCTTCGGCGGGTCCCAGACGGTCGACTTCGACGCGCTGTCGGCCGCGGGACTGTTCCTGCTGCACGGCCCCACCGGCGCCGGCAAGACCTCCGTCCTGGACGCCGTGTGCTACGCGCTGTACGGTGCCGTGCCCGGCGCCCGGCAGGGCAATCAGGGCATGACCCTGCGCAGCGATCACGCCGAGCCGGGCACCCGCACCGAGGTCCGCCTCGAACTCACCATCGCCGGAAGGCGGTTGCAGATCACCCGGCAGCCGCCGTGGGAACGCGCCAAGCTGCGCGGCAGGGGAACGACGGTCGACAAGGCCCAGACCTGGCTGCGCGAGTACGACGCCAGGGCCGGTGCCTGGAAGGACCTCAGCCGTTCCCACCAGGAGGTCGGCAACGAGATCGAGCAGCTCCTCGGCATGAGCCGCGAGCAGTTCTGCCAGGTCGTCCTGCTGCCCCAGGGCGACTTCGCCCGCTTCCTGCGCGCCGACGCCGAGGCCCGCGGCAGGCTGCTCGGCCGGCTTTTCGACACCCGGCGCTTCGCCGAGGTCGAAAAACGCCTCGCCGAGCGCAGGAAGACGACCGAGGCCCTGGTGCGGGAGGGGGACGCCGCGCTGCTGGCCGACGCGCACCGCATGCAGCAGGAGGCCGGCGACGCCATGGAGCTGCCGGAGTCGGCCCCCGGCGAACCGGGCCTCGCCGAGGCC
>NZ_JBEXLP010000124.1:0-16260 GCF_040610035.1 Streptomyces sp. NPDC004542 | reverse complement strand
GGGGCCGCTCGCGGCGGGGACGGGGACGGGGGCCGGCGCGGGCACGGGAGCGGGGGTGGGAGCGGGGAACGGCGTCGGGGCGGGCACCGGCACGGGCGCGGCCGGCTGCGGCATCTGCTGGGGAATCTGCTGGGGGATCGCCTGCGGCATCTGCTGGGGCATCTGCTGCGGCGTCTGCTGGGGCAGCGGCTGGGGAGCGGCCTGGGCCGCCGCCGGCATCGGCATCCCGCCGCCGGCCGACGGCGCGGCGGCGGGGAGCGGCATGCCGGTGCCGGCGGCCGGGGCGGCCGGCAGCCCCGGAGCGGAGCCGGCGGCGATGGCCTGCGCGGCAAGCCCCAGCACACCGGCCCCGTTGGTCTCGCTGACCAGCCGGTCGACGGCCGCCGTACCCGAGCTGTAGTTGGTCCCTGTACCCAGCTCAGGTACGGCGGCCCCCCTCCTGGTCCCGTAGAGCACCGACTCCAGGCCGGATACCAGGCGACGCACGTCGACCTGGGGGCGCACCACGAGCCGCAGGAAGCGGCTGGACGAACCGATCTTGTTGCCGCACTCGCGGACCAGGATCCGGTGCTCGCTGAGCATCCGGTCCCGGACCACGGTGCCTTCGGCGCCGACGGGAAGGCGCACGAAGAGGAAGTTGCCCTGGGAGGGGTAGACCGTCAGCCCGGGCAGTGCGGAGAGCTGGTTGGCCATGTCCAGGCGGTCGCGGCGGACCTGCAGCAGGCTCTGCGCGTACTCGGCGCCGTGCTCCTTCAGCATGAACACCACGTGCTCGGCGAAGGAGTTGAGGTTCCACTTGGGCAGCATCGAGCGGACCTTGCCGGCCAGTGAGGGGTTGGCGACCAGGTAGCCGAAGCGGATGCCGTGCAGGCCGAAGTTCTTGCCGAGGCTGCGCAGCACGACCACGTTGGGCCGCAGCATCGCCTCCTGGACCACGCTCGGGTCGGCCTCCGCGTCGGCGAACTCCAGGAAGGACTCGTCGACGACCACCAGGTCGAGGTCGGCCATCGCGTCCATGAACTGCACCACCTGCTGCTTGCGCAGGTAGCCGCCGTCGGGGTTGTTGGGGTTGCAGATGACCGCGACCCGGGTGCCGCGGGCCCGGATGAACTCGGCGTACTGGGCGAGGTCGAGGGCGAAGCCGCTGGATTCCTGGAGCGGGAACATGTCCACCCGCTTACCGGTCTCCATCGGCTGGTCGGTCCAGCGGCCGAAGGTGGGCACCGGGATGGCGAGGGACTCGCGGACCAGCAGGTGGTCGATCCAGGTGATGAGTTCCGTCGAACCGTTGCCCATGGCGACGCACTGCGGCGGCAGCTGGAGCAGGTTGCACAGCTCGGCCGTGATGGTGTCCGCGCTGCTGGGGTAGTACGTGATGATGTCCCGCAGCCGCGCCGCCATTTCGTCGAACATGGCGGGGGTGGGGAAGTAGGGGTTGCACGGGATGCAGAAGTCCACCGGGCCGGTCCCGTCGCCGCCCTCGCGCGTCAGCGCCGCCATCGAGGGGCTGTGTGCCGCCGTGTTGCGGAACAACGAGGTGACGTTGTCAGCCAAGGAGACCTCCGTTGATCGGTGGCCCGTGTGGGGAAGCACGGGTCACCGATCAGTACGGAGGCCGGCGGGATCGCGTTCAACGCTTGTGAAAGAAGTGTGAGCCAACTTCTCTACCCAGCGCGTTCACGGACCGAAACGTCACACGCCGAACGTGTGGATCGTGGTCGTCCGGTACGTCTGCCCGGGCCGGAGCACGGTCGACGGGAAGGACGGGTGGTTCGGCGCGTCCGGGAAGTGCTGCGTCTCCAGGCACAGGGCGTCGCCCTGGCGGTAGGTGCGGCCGCCGGTGCCGGTGAGGGTGCCGTCGAGGAAGTTGCCCGAGTAGAACTGCAGGCCGGGCTGGTCGGTGGCGATCTTCAGGGTGCGCCCGGAGTGCGGGTCGCGCAGGGTGGCGACGTGCTCGGGCTTGGCGGTGATGCCCTTGTCCAGGACCCAGTTGTGGTCGTAGCCCTTGGCCTGCACCTGCTGGACGTGGCCGGCCCGGATGTCCCGGCCGATCGTCTTGGCGTGGCGGAAGTCGAAGGGGGTCCCGGAGACCTTGGCCAGCTCGCCGGTGGGGATCAGGCCCGAGTCGGTCGGGGTGTAGCGCGAGGCGGCGATCGTGAGCTCGTGGTTCTCGATGGTGCCGCTGCCCTCGCCGGCCAGGTTCCAGTAGACGTGGCTGGTGAGGTTGACGACGGTGGCCTTGTCGGTGGTGGCCTCGTAGTCGATGCGCCAGTCGCCGTGCTGGGTGAGGGTGTAGGTCACCTTCGCCTTGAGCGTGCCGGGGTAGCCCATCTCGCCGTCGATGCTGGTGTAGTGCAGGTGCAGGCCGACGTCGGAGCCCTTGGTGAAGGGTTCGACGTCCCAGATGTGCTTGTCGAAGCCCTGGGAGCCGCCGTGCAGGCTGTTCACGCCGTCGTTGACGGAGAGCTGGTAGCTCTTGCCGTCCAGGGTGAACCGGCCCTTGCCGATGCGGTTGCCGTAGCGGCCGATGAGGGCGCCGAAGTAGGGGGACTTGGCGACGTAGTCGTCGATGGTGGCGAAGCCGTTGACGACGTTGGCGTGGCGGCCGAGCCGGTCCGGGAGCTCCAGGGTCTGGACGACGCCGCCCCAGTCGAGGACCTTCATCCGGGTGCCGCCGTTCTCCAGCGACCAGCGGTAGACCTTCGTCCCGTCGGCGAGCTTGCCGAACAGTTCCTTCACCGGCTTCCTGCCTCCCGAGGCGGCCTGTGCGGTGCCCGTGCCGAGGGTGGTCGCCGCGATGCCCGCGGCCGCGGCTCCTGCGATGACCGTACGTCTGTTCAGTTCCACTTGCGGCTCCTGCAAAGGGAGGGGCCCCGCCGTTTCCGGCGGGGCCCGCGCTGACTTACGAACCGGACTTGCGCTTGTTCCACACGTCGAAGCCGACCGCGGCCAACAGGGCCAGGCCCTTGATGACCTGCTGCCAGTCGGTGCCGACACTGAGGAGGTTCATGCCGTTGTTCAGCACGCCGAGGACGAGACCACCGATGATCGCGCCGAGGACGGTTCCCACACCGCCGCTCATGGACGCTCCGCCGATGAACGACGAGGCGATCGCCTCGAGCTCGAAGTTGAGGCCTGCCTTCGGCGAGGCCGCGTTCAGGCGGGCGGCGACGACCAGACCCGCCAGGGCCGCGAGCACGCCCATGTTCAGGAAGACAAGGAAGGTGACCTTCTTGTCCTTGACGCCGGACAGCTTCGCCGCAGGCAGGTTGCCGCCGATCGCGTAGATGTGACGGCCGAAGACGGCGTTGCGCATCAGGTAGCCGTAGCCGACCACCAGCAGGGCCAGGACGATCAGGATGATCGGCGCGCCCTTGTAGCTGGCGAGCAGCATCGTGACCGTGAGGATCGCGGCGACGATGGCGACGAGCTTGAGCAGGAAGAGGTTCCTGGGCGCCACGTCGAGGGCGAACTCCTGCTGCCGCTTGCGGTCGCGGACCTCCTGGACGACCGTGAAGGCGATCAGCGCGAAGCCCATCAGCAGCGTGATGTTGTGGTAGTTGGTGGTCGGGCCGACCTCCGGCAGGAAGCCGTTGCCCATCTTCTGCAGACCGTCCGGGAACGGGCCGAGGGTCTGGCCCTTCAGGAGCATCTCCGTCAGACCGCGGAAGATCAGCATGCCCGCGAGGGTGACGATGAAGGACGGTATGCCGAAGTAGGCGATCAGGAAGCCCTGTGCCGCGCCGGCGGCCGCGCCGATGACCAGACACAGCAGCAGCGCGAGGGGCCACGCCACACTGTGCTGCACCGTCAGCACGGCCGCGAAGGCACCCGTGAACGCCGTGAGCGAGCCGACCGACAGGTCGATGTGGCCCGCGATGATCACCAGCATCATGCCGATCGCGAGGATCAGGATGTAGCTGTTCTGCAGGACCAGGTTGGAGACGTTGCGCGGCAGCAACAGGTCGCCGCCGGTCCACACCTGGAACAGGACCACGATCAGACCGAGGGCGATCAGCATGCCGTACTGCCGCATGTTGCGGCGCATACCGTCCAGCATCAGCTGGAGCAGCCCCGTGCCACCCGCCGGTCCGCTCTTGCCCGGCGGCGCGGGGGCCGGGGTCTTGGCGGTCACATCCGTGCTCATCGGGTTACCTCTTTGTCCTTCGTCATCTGGCGCATCAGCGATTCCTGCGAGGCCTCGGCCCGGGAGAACTCGCCGGTCAGCCGCCCCGCGGCCATGGTGTAGATGCGGTCGCACATGCCGAGCAGCTCCGGCAGCTCGGAGGAGATGAAGACGACCGCCTTGCCCTGGGCGGCCAGCTGGTCGATGACCGTGTAGATCTCGTACTTGGCGCCGACGTCGATGCCGCGCGTCGGTTCGTCGAGGATCAGCACATCGGGACCGGCGAAGATCCACTTGCTCAGGACGACCTTCTGCTGGTTGCCGCCGGACAGCTTGCCCACCGGCTCGAACACGGTCGGCGCCTTGATGTTCATGGACGTGCGGAAGCCCTCGGCGACCTGCTGCTCCTCGTGCTCGTCGACCACGCCCCGCTTGGCGACCTTGCCCAGCGCGGTCAGCGAGATGTTGCGGTTGATGGTGTCGATGAGGTTGAGGCCGTAGTGCTTGCGGTCCTCGGTCACGTAGGCGATGCCGTTCTTCACCGCCTCGGCGACGGTCTTGGTACGGATCTCCTTGCCGTCCTTGAGGACCGTGCCGCCCGCGTACCGGCCGTAGGAGCGGCCGAAGACGCTCATGGCCAGCTCGGTGCGGCCGGCGCCCATGAGGCCCGCGATGCCGACGATCTCCCCGCGCCGCACCTGGACCGACACGTCGTCGACCACCTTGCGCTGCTGGTCGATCGGGTGGTGCACGGTCCAGCCGCGGATCTCCAGGGCCGGGGCCGCGCCCTCCTCCGGCTGGTGCGGAGTGCGCTCGGGGAAGCGGTGGTCGAGGTCGCGGCCGACCATGCCGCTGATGATCCGGTCCTCGGTCGTCTCCTCGGCCCGCACGTCGAGCGTCTCGATGGAGCGTCCGTCGCGCAGGATCGTCACCGAGTCGGCGACCCGGCGGATCTCGTTCAGCTTGTGGGAGATGATGATGGAGGTGATGCCCTGCTTCTTCAACTCCAGAATCAGTTCCAGGAGTTTGCCGCTGTCCTCGTCGTTCAGCGCCGCCGTCGGCTCGTCCAGGATGAGCAGCTTCACCTTCTTCGACAGCGCCTTGGCGATCTCCACGAGCTGCTGCTTGCCCACGCCGATGTCGGCGACGCGGGTCTCCGGGTGGTCGGTCAGACCGACCCGGCGCAGCAGTTCGGTGGCGTGCTTGAGCGTCTCGTTCCAGTTGATGAGCCCGCCCCTGGCGTGCTCGTTGCCGAGGAAGATGTTCTCCGCGACGGAGAGGTACGGCACCAGCGCGAGCTCCTGGTGGATGATCACGATGCCGTGCTGCTCACTGGCCCGGATGTCCCTGAAGTGGCAGACCTCGCCCTCGAAGAGGATCTCCCCCTCGTAGGTGCCGTGCGGGTGGACGCCGGAGAGGACCTTCATCAGGGTCGACTTGCCGGCGCCGTTCTCCCCGCAGATGGCGTGGACCTCGCCCTGACGGACGGTCAACGTGACGTCCGACAGCGCCTTGACACCGGGAAAGGTCTTGACGATCGAGCGCATTTCCAGGACGGGTCCCGCCATGGCTGTGCCTTCCAATCAGTGTGGGTCGGGCGGTGGGCGGGACTACTTGAGCTGGGCGTCGGTGTAGTAGCCGCCCTTGACCAGGACGTCCTCGTAGTTGCTCTTGTCGACGCTGACCGGCTGGAGCAGGTAGGCGGGTACGACCTTGGTGCCGTTGTTGTACGACTTGGTGTCGTTGACCTGCGGCTTCTTGTCCTTGAGGAGGTCATCGATCATGGTCGTGGCGACCTCGGCGAGCTTGCGCAGGTCCTTGTAGATGGTCTGCGTCTGCTGGCCGGCGATGATCGACTTCACCGAGGCGATCTCGGCGTCCTGGCCGGTGATGACCGGCAGCGGCTTGCCCTTGGAGCCGTAGCCGTCGGACTTCAGCGCGGCGAGGATGCCGATGGAGATGCCGTCGTAGGGCGAGAGCACGGCGTCGACCTTGGCGCTGGAGTACTTGGAGGTCAGGATGTCCTCCATGCGCTTCTGCGCGGTGGCGCCGTCCCAGCGCAGGGTGGTGACCTTGTTCAGCGCGGTCTGCCCGGACCTGACGACCAGCTGCTTCTTGTCGATGTACGGCTGAAGCACGCTCATCGCGCCGTTGAAGAAGTAGCGGGTGTTGTTGTCGTCGTTGGAGCCGGCGAACAGCTCGATGTTGAACGGGCCCTTCTTGCCGCTGTCCAGGCCGAGCTTGTGCACGATGTACGTGCCCTGGAGCCTGCCGACCTTCTCGTTGTCGAACGACGCGTAGTAGTCGACGTTCTTGGTGCCGAGGATCAGGCGGTCGTAGGAGATGACCGGGATGTTGGCGTCCGCGGCCTCCTGGAGCACGTTGTTCAGGGACTTGTTGTCGATGGCCGCGATGATCAGGCCCTTGACGCCCTGGGTGATCAGGTTCTCGATCTGGGAGACCTGGGTGTCCGGGTTGTCCTCGCCGTAGACCAGCTTGGTCTTGTAGCCCTTCGCCTCGAGGTCCTTGACGACGTTGGCTCCGTCGGAGATCCAGCGCTCGGAGGACTTGGTCGGCATCGCGATACCGATCGTGCCGCCCTTGGCGCTGTCCTTCTTCTCCTTGCTGCCGCCGTCGCTGTTCTGGCCGCAGGCGGAGAGGGTGAGCGCGAGGGAGGCGGCGCCGGCTATGGCTGCGAAAGCGGCTCTGCGAGTGCGCATGGTCATCATCCTTGATGTGTGGGGTGCGGGCTCGGCCCGGTGTGCGTGACGGTTCGTCAGGCAGCTTGGCGGACAACCGAGTTGCGTGGGATTCTGTTGGTCCGCGCCTTATCTTGTGAAGCGCCTTGTCCGGAACGTTATGCGGAAGTTTCGAACCGCTTCAGAGTGCCGGGCAGCCGTGAACCGAGCGGCGCCATGTCCCCGTCGACTCCGTGCCGTGCGAGCAGGTCCAGGGCCAGCCGGCCGCGCCGGACCCGCTCCCGGGCCGTGGCCAGGGTCAGATCCCGCAGGTGGTGGCCGTAGGGGTAGATGGCGGGGGCCTTGGACAGGCCGAACTTCAGGTAGAGCGGCGCACCGCGCCGGATCAGCTCGGCGACCTCGTACATCCGGACGTACCCGCCGAGGTCGTCGGGTGCCTCGATGTACATGTCCATGGGGGCGGCGGACACCCGTCTGATCTCCGTCAGGTGATCGAGCGTCAGGTCGCTGGGCACGTTGATCGAGTCGGAGCCGAGCCCCTCGTACACCGCGTACGAGGCAGGGTTGACGGGTCCGATCAGTGCCGAGACCTTCAGGGTGGTGTCGGCGGGGATGATGCCCTGCGCGCGCGCCCGGTGCAGCGTCCACAGCACGCCCTCGTCGGCCACGAGGAGGCACTTGACGCCCAGTTCGGTGGCCCGGACGGCGTCCTCGACGCAGCCGGCGACCGCGTCGTGGCCGCGCGCCCTCAGGCCCGCGCCCCGCGAGTCGGTGCGCACCGAGCCGCCGATGTCCCAGGTGCCGCGCGGGCCGGTGAACAGGCAGAGTTCGATGTCGCGTTCGCCGGTCGCCTCGACCATCTCGGTGATCTCGGCGTCGGTCAGCATCCACACGCCGCTGCCCTGGCTGATGCGGTGGATCGGCACGTCGAGCCGCGAGGCCTCCTTCAGGACGACCGACAGCGCCTCGGGCCCCTCGCACGAGGGGATCTCGGTGCGCCAGCGGCCGCCGCCCGGGAAGGAGTGGGGCGAGGCGTCGGCGGGATCGAGGGCGGGCGCGGCCAGGCCGAGAGCGGCGAGCGCCTGCTCACCGGGCCTGCGGGCTGCCGTGGCGGAAGGGTCGGTCACAAGCTGTCCTTAGTGTTCGGTATTTCGGACGAGGTTCGCGGCTCGGGGTGTGAGAAGGCTGGGTGCACGCCGGTACGGGGGTCGTCAGGTCACCCCCGTACCGGCGTACGGCTAGGGGCGGAGCAGCACCTTGCCGACCTTCGGGTCACCGGCTCCCACCAGCTCGATGGCCTGCGAGAACTCGGTCAGCGGCAGCTCGTGCGTGACCAGCGGCAGCGGATCCAGCAACCCGGCCCCGAACACCCCGACCGCGTGCGACCAGGCGTCCGGCGGCGCACCGAAGACGGTGTGCACCTCCAGCTGCCGTACGACGAGGTCGGTCGGGTCGAGTCCCTCGGCGCCCGCGGCCGGGATGCCCGTCAGGACCAGGCGTCCGCCGCGCCGGAGCAGGGAGGCGGCGGTGCGCGCGGCGGACGCGGACCCGGCGGTCTCGATCACCACGTCGAAGTCGTCGGGGAGCGGCTGGTCCTTCAGCCGGAAGTCGGTGGCGCCGAACTGCCGCGACAGCGCCTCGCGGTCGCCCCGGGTGCCCACGACCAGCAGCTCGGCCGGGGACACCGCCCGCAGGAACTGCACCGCGAACATCCCGAGCGTGCCGGTGCCCACCACCGCCGTCCGCTCGCCCGGCCGGGCGCCCGCCTTCAGCGCGGCGGCCGCGATGCAGGCGGCCGGCTCCAGCAGGGCGGCGGCGGTCAGGTCGGCGTCGTCCGGCAGCGGGTGCAGCAGCCGGGCCGGCAGGGTGAGCGTGCCGGCCATGGCGCCCGGCTGGGTGAAGCCGGTCTCCTCGTACCCCGCGCCGCACAGCGTGGTCTCGCCCGCGTGGCAGCGGTCGCACACCTGGCAGTTGCGGAAGCCCTCGCCGACGACCTTGCGGCCGATCAGGGACGAGGGGACCCCGGCGCCCACCGCCCGCACCGTCCCGGACCACTCGTGGCCGGGCGTGAGCGGGTAACGGACGTACCCGTCGGGCCGGTTGCCCTGGTACACCTCGCGGTCACTGCCGCAGATGCCCACGGCGTGCACGGCGATCAGGGCCTCGCCGGGAGCCGGCTCGCGCGGCTCGTGCGGGACGACCCGGTGGGAGCCCGGTGCCTCGATGACGACGGCGGTGCTCACTGCTGGGTTCCCTTGGGCTTGCGCTGTTCCCAGCCCTCGGCCCACAGGTCGAACCGGGCCTGCTGCTGCGGGAACTCCGCCGCCGCGTCGGTGTCCAGCTCGACGCCGAGACCGGGCCGGTCGGAGAGGTGGAAGTAGCCGTCGACGACCTCGGGGGCGCCCTTGACGACCTTCTTGATCTCCGCGTCGGCGAAGTCGTTGAAGTGCTCGAGGATCTTGAAGTTGGGGGAGGTGAAGCCGACCTGGAGGGAGGCGGCGGTCAGCACGGACCCGCCCACGTTGTGCGGCGCCACGAGCATGTAGTGCGTCTCGGCGGTGGCGGCCAGCTTGCGGGTCTCCCAGATGCCGCCGATGTGGCCGACGTCCGGCTGGATGATGTCCACGGCCTGGCTGTCGAAGAGCTCGCGGAACTCGATCCGGTCGTGGATGCGCTCGCCCGTGGCGACCGGGATGTCCACCTTGGCGGCGACCTTCTCCAGCGCCTTGAGGTTCTCCGGCGGCACCGGCTCCTCCAGCCAGGCCGGCTTGAACGGGGCCATCTCCTTGGCCAGCCGGACGGCGGTGGCGGGGGAGAAGCGGCCGTGCATCTCCAGCATCAGCTCGGCCTCGGGCCCGATGGCGTCCCGTACCGCCTCGATGAGGGAGACGGCGTACAGGGTCTGCTCGTGGTCGAGTTCGAAGTGGCCGGTGCCGAAGGGGTCGATCTTGAGCGCCTTGTAGCCGCGCTCCATGACCCCCTGGGCGGCCTTGTGGTACGCCTCCGGGGTGCGCTCGGTGGTGTACCAGCCGTTGGCGTAGGCCTTCACCTTGTCGGTGACCTTGCCGCCCAGCAGCTGCCAGACGGGCACGCCCAGGGCCTTGCCCTTGATGTCCCAGCAGGCCATCTCGACGACCGCGATGCCGGACATCACGATCTCACCCGCGCGCCCGTAGTCGCCGTACTTCATACGGCGCACGAGGTCCTCGACAGCGAACGGGTCGGAGCCGAGAATGTGATTGGCCTCGGCCTCCCGCAGGTAGCCGATCAGCGCGTCGGTGTGACCGAGCATCCGGGTCTCGCCGACTCCGGTGATGCCCTCGTCGGTGTGCACCTGGACGTAGGTCAGGTTGCGCCACGGCGTCCCGACCACGTGTGTGCTGATTCCGGTGATACGCACGGCGGTTGCCCCTCAGCTGTTCGATATTTCGTCACACGTTCGAAATGCTGGCGTGACAGTAAGGAGGGGGCGGCGGGGGTGTCAATGGGGCGAACGGGTAACGGTTTCGACAAGCCTTTCGAGAGCTCTTTCGGTCCCCCACGAAACCTTCACAGAGGGCCCTAGGAACGTTACCGGCAGGGAACTTAGTCTTCCCGCGTCATGGACTACTGCCACCCGTGCCGCCGGCACCTCAACGGCGCCCTCGCCTGCCCGGGGTGCGGCTCACCGGCGGGACCGATCCGCGCGTACGCGCACCAGGGCGCGCCCGCGAGCCCGTACGCGTACGGTCCCGAGGAGCCGTACGCCGGGATCCCCCCTACGGATGAGGACTTCGCGGACGGTGAGGGCGAAGAGGACGCACCGGACGAAGGGGCGGCCGAGGACGACACGGGCGACGAGCCACGGGGCCGGGCGGCGAACCGGCGCCGGGCGCGTGGCCGCGGGCGCGGAGCGGACGCCGCGGAGTCCGCGGACCCGGACGCCAGCCGTCGCGATCGCAAGGCCGCGGCACACCGCCGCCGTCGCCGGCGCACCGTCCTGATCGCCGCGGGCTTCGCCCTGGCGGCGGGCGGTCTGAGCCTCGCCGAGCTGGGGATCGACGCCCCCGGTTTCTCCAGCCCCGACCCCGCGGCGGCCGGAGGCGACTCCCCGGCCTCCGCCCCCGGGCGGACGGTCGATCCCCTGGACGACACCGCGCGGGGCCCGGGCGGCACCGCCTCGCCCGACGCGTCCTCGTCGCCGTCGGCCTCGAAGTCCGCCGGGGCCGAGGAGCAGGCGTCCACGTCCCCGGACGGCAAGGACACCGATCAGTCGCGGCAGCCGGCCACGCCGGGCGCCGGCACCCCGGGCCCGACGACCCCGGCGACGACCCGGCCGGCATCCACCCCGACCTCCACCCCGACGACGTCCACCCCCACGCCGAAGCCTTCGCCTACGCAGACGTGCGATCGTTTCCTGTGGTGGTGCACGTGATCTGACGGGGGTTCGGGGTGCTGCCCGTTCGCCGCGGTCCGGTCGGCCGGGCGGGCGGGCGCCGGCCGGGCCGGCTGCCGGCACCACGCTCCGCTCGGCCGCCGCCGGCACCCGTGCCGCCGCCGCGCGGGCCGCCCGGCCGTTCCTGCCGGGGAGCGGAGGAATCGTGGCCGTGGGAGCCTCCCACCTCACCGCAGCCCGTTCCGGGCGCACCCGCCACCAGCAGGCCCGCCGCGGGCCGACGGCAGGGGACGCCGGGGCGGCGAGGGGACCGGCGGCCGGCCCGGGTGGTTGAGTCGAAGAGAGCCTCGGCGCGCGGCCTGGCCGGGCTGTACGCGGCGATGATCAGCGACGTCGATGGCAGGGCGCCGCTGCTGAAGCCGGACACGGTGGCGGAGTTCGGGCAGCTGCACTCCGCCGGGTACGACCTGGTGGTCCGGGACCACAGGTCGTACGGCCTGGGCTTCCAGGCGACCGCGGACGCCTGGCACCACTTCCTCGGCGCGGGGGCCTTCGGGCGCAGCAGCGCGGGCGGCTCGCAGGCCTTCGCGGATCCGCGCAGCGGCCTCGCCTACGGCCACACCCGCCGCCGCCATGTCTTCCCGGGCGGCGCGGCCCCGGAGAACGACCGGCTGGCCAGGGCGGCGCTGCAGCGGTGAGCCGGACGCGGAGGCCGCGACCCCGCGTCCGGGCGGCGCGGCTTCCGCCGTACGGGCGACCGCCGTCGGACGGGCGGCACGGCGCTCGCGGCACCGGTCAGAGCTTGACGATCATCTTCCCGGTGTTGTCGCCGCGCAGCACGCCGAGGAACGCCTCCAGGTTGTTCTCGATGCCCTCGACGACCGTCTCGCGGTACTTGAGCTCGCCGGAGCGGACCCAGGGGCCGACCTCCTGGACGAACTGCGGCTGCAGGTCGTAGTGGTCGGCGACCAGGAAGCCCTCGATGCGGCCGCGGGTCTGGATGAGGCGGATGAGGTTCCTCGGGCCGGGCGCGGGCTCGGTGTCGTTGTACGCCGAGATCATGCCGCAGACGGCGATCCGCCCGCCCTGGTTGAGGGAGCCGATGGCCGCCTCGAGGTGGTCGCCGCCGACGTTGTCGAAGTAGACGTCGACACCGTCGGGGGCGGCCTCGCGCAGCTGCTCGCTCACCGGGCCGTTCTTGTAGTTGAACGCGGCGTTGAAGCCGTACTCCTCCACCAGCAGCTTCACCTTCTCGTCGGACCCGGCCGAGCCGATGACCCGGGAGGCGCCCTTGAGCCTGGCGATCTGGCCGACCTGGCTGCCGACGGCGCCGGCCGCGCCGGAGACGAAGACGGAGTCGCCCTCCTTGAAGGCGGCGGTGCGCAGCAGGCCGGCGTAGGCGGTCAGGCCGGTCATGCCGAGGACGCCGAGGTACGTCGACAGCGGCGCGGCCTCGGGGTCCACCTTGACGGCGTTCTTCGCGTCGACGACCGCGTACTCGCGCCAGCCGGAGAAGTGCAGCACGTGGTCACCGGCGGCGATGCCCTCGGCGCGGGACTCGACGACCTCGCCGACCGCCCCGCCCTGCATGGCCTTGCCCAGTTCGTAAGGGGCGGCGTACGACTTGGCGGCGCTCATACGGCCGCGCATGTAAGGGTCGACGGAGAGGTACTCGTTCCGCACCAGCACCTGGCCCTCGCCCGGGGTGGGGACCTCCGCCTCGACCAGGGCGAAGTCCTCGGGCTTCGGCCAGCCGACCGGGCGGCTGAGCAGGTGCCATTCGCGGTTGATCATGACAGTGCCTTTCGTATTTACTTCAGTACCTGAAACAACCATGCTCCTGAATATTTCAGGATGTCAAGTAAAGGGGTACCGTGGAGAGCATGGTCACCCCACACAAGACCCGCCGCCCCGACGAGCTGACCATGGAGGTCCTCGAGCTCATCGGGGACGTCGTGTCCCGGTTCTACGCCGACTACGAGGAGGCGGCGGCCGAGCATGCCCTCACCGGCGCGCAGGCCCGTCTCCTGAGTCTGCTTTCCCTGGAGCCGCTGCCCATGCGCAAACTGGCGCAAAAGCTGAAGTGCGAGCCGTCGAACGTCACCGGGATCGTGGACCGGCTGGAGTCCCGCGGCCTGGTGGAGCGCCGGCCCGACCCGTCCGACCGCCGGGTCAAGCTGGCCGCCGCCACGGACGACGGCCGCAGGGTCGCCCGGGAACTGCGCGACGGCCTGCGCTTCGCCCGCGCACCGCTGGCCGGGCTGTCCGACGAGGAGCGCCTCGCGCTGCGGGACCTGCTGCGGCGGATGCTGGACGCCTGAGGCCCGCGACCGGGTCGCGACGAGCCCCGATAGGGTTCCCCCATGCGTGATCTCGGGGTGGGTTTCGGTTATCTCCTGAAGGGCCAGCGCTGGGTGGCCCGGCACGGCAGGCAGTACGGCTTCGGGCTGCTCCCCGGCCTCATCACCCTCGTCCTGTACGCGGCGGCGCTGATCGCCCTCGCCGTGTGGGGCGAGGACTTCGTGACCTGGGCCACCCCGTTCGCCGACGACTGGTCGAGCCCCTGGCAGGGACTCTTCCGCGGCCTCCTCACCGTGGTCCTCTTCGCCCTCGGCCTGCTGCTCGCCGTGATCACCTTCACCGCGGTGACGCTGCTGGTCGGGCAGCCCTTCTACGAGAGCCTCTCCGAGAGGGTCGACCGGGACGTCTCGCCCGACGGCACGGCTCCCGAGTCCGGCCTCCCGCTCTGGCGCGAGCTGTGGATCTCCGCCCGCGACAGCCTCCGCATCGTGCTCCGCGCCGCCGTGTGGGGCGTGCTGCTGTTCGCCCTCGGCTTCCTGCCCGTCGTCGGCCAGACGGCCGTGCCGGTGATCGGCTTCTTCGTCACCGGCTTCTTCCTCACCGAGGAACTCGCCGCCGTCGCCCTCCAGCGCCGCGGCGTCGAACTGCGCGCCCGCCTCACCCTGCTCCGCTCCCGCAAGACCCTGGTCTGGGGCTTCGGCACCCCTCTCGGCCTGGCCTTCCTGGTCCCGGTCGTCGCGGTGTTCCTGATGCCGGGCGCGGTCGCCGGCGCGACCCTGCTGGCGCGGGACCTGCTGGGCGAGGAGAGCGCCGAGGAGCCGGACGGGACCGAGGACGAGCGGGTCGCCTCCTGAACGCCGCGTCCGCCGCCCCGGCCCGGCTCCGGGCCCTCGGCGTACCGCGGCCGTTCCGGCCGGAGGCGTGGGTGGAGAGCCATGTCGTGGCGGCGGTACCGGCCGGCAGGTGATACTGCCCGTCATGAAGACAGCCAACCTCGGCGTGTTGTTCCTCATCGAACTGGGCGCCCTGGTGGCCGTCGCGTTCTGGGGCTTCACCCTCGACGTCGCAACCCCCCTCGCCTGGCTGCTCGGACTCGGCGCCCCGGCGGTGCTGATCGTCCTGTGGGGGCTGTTCGGCTCGCGGAAGGCGGCCTACAAGACCCGTGGCGCCGTCCGCGTCGGCTTCGAGGTGCTGTGGTTCGGCGCGGGGGTGGCCGCGCTGCTCCTCGCCGGGGTGTGGGCATGGGCGGCCGCCCTCGCCCTGACCTGCGTGCTGAGCAAGACGCTGGCCGTCGTCTGGGAGCAGTAGAACGGGCCCGCGGCGGCAAGGACCCGGCAGCGTTCGAACTCACCGCCGACATCCCGCTTCGCGCCTGCCGGATCTGGGCAGAGAACCGGTGGGTGGTTGTGAAGGGTTCGTACGAAGTCCAGGTGGGCCGCTCGGCCGGCGGCCGCGGGCTCGCCGCGGCGATTGACGTCTGATCCGGGACAACCCCCACGAGCAGCCCCGGCCCGGGACCCTGACCCCTGGGCCGGGGCTCGTCGCGTCCGCGGCGGCCGTGCGGGCCGCCTGCCCGGCCCCGGCATGTCCGAACGGAAGACCCTAGCCGCGCACGCCGAAGGCGTACACCGTCTCCGAGCGGTACACCCCGCCCGGCCGCAGTTCGGTGCTGGGGAACTCGGGGCGGTTGGGGGAGTCCGGGAAGTGCTGGGTCTCCAGCGCTATGCCGGCGCCCGGCGCGAACGGGTCGCCCAGGTGGTCGGCGGTGTACACCTGGAGGCCGGGCTCGGTCGTCGCGACCGTGAGCAGCCGCCCCGACGCCGGGTCGTGCAGCTCGGCGACCTCCTCGGGGGTGTCGGTGACGCCCTTGTCGAGCACGAAGTTGTGGTCGTAGCCGGTGCCGGCCCGGCGGGCCGTGCGGAAGTCGAAGCGGGAGCCGGTGACGTCCGCCGGCTCGCCGGCCGGGATCAGATCGGCGTCCACCGGGGTGTACCGGGAGGCGGCCAGGCGCAGTACGTGGCCGGCCGTGCCCGTGCCGCCGCCGAGGTCGAAGTAGCTGTGGTTGGTCAGGTTCACCACGGTCGGCGCGTCCGTCACCGCCTCGTACGCGATCCGCAGCGCGCCGGACGCGTCCAGGGTGTACGTCGCCGAGACCTCCAGCCGCCCCGGGAAGCCCTCCTCGCCGTGCGGGCTGACCCGGGACAGGCGCACCCCGTGCGGGACCGGCTCCGCCTCCCACACGCGCTTGTCGAAGCCGTGGTCGCCGCCGTGCAGGGAGTTGGGGCCGTTGTTCGGCGCCAGCGCGTACGTGTGGCCGTCGAGCGTGAAGCGGGCGCCCGCGATCCGGTTGGCGTACCGGCCCACCAGGGCCCCCAGGAACGGCTCCGGGTACCGGAGGTAGCCGTCGAGGCCGTCGAACCCCAGCACCACGTCCGCCGCCCGCCCCTCCCGGTCGGGGACCTCCACCGACTGCACGATCCCGCCGTACGTCAGGACTCTCACCCGCGTCCCGGCGCGCTCCAGCGTCCAGCGGTGGACCTCGGTACCGTCGGAAAGTGTGCCGAAAAGTTCAGTCATGTGGGAAACCCTAGGTCACGAAGCCGGTGCCCCGGCATGGCAACGTTTGCCCGTCAAGGAGCGGCGTCCGGTGCGTGCCCTGGGGGTGCCCCCGGCCGCAGGCTGGGGGAGTGCCGGCCGGAAGCCCTCGTACTGGACAAAAGTGGGGGTAGGGCCGGGGCGGGGAGGGGGGGGGCCCCCCC
>NZ_JBEXLP010000123.1:0-16616 GCF_040610035.1 Streptomyces sp. NPDC004542 | reverse complement strand
GCCCGACCGGCGGCTCACCGTCCGGCGGCCCGACATCCTGATCGTCGAGGGGCTCAACGTCCTCCACATCGGCGCCGGCCGCCCCTCACGCGGGCGAGGATGCCGTGCTCAGCTCTCGACGCCCGCCGGCTCGCGGGGGGCGGCCGCGGCGGTGCGCGGCGCCGCGTGGGTCTCCTTCGGCTGGCCGAGGCCCATCGCGCGCATGATGGCGCCCACGACACCACCGAGGGCCACGATCACCATGCCCGCCCAGAAGCCCAGCGGCTGGGCCATCACCATGAAGGCGCCTGCGACGCAGAAACCGATGAAGGCGATGATGACACCGGTCCAGGCGGCCGGGGTGTGACCGTGGCTGCTGCCCGCCATTGCTTGCTCCTCGTTGCTGGTGTGCGTGTCGTACGTGCCGTACGTCTCCGGGTCCGCCCGGGTCCGGGCCGGCCGCTCGCCGTCCATTGTCCCGTACGCACGCGTGTGCCGTGAGGGGGGGTGGCCGGTGACCGGCGTCTGTTTCGCCACATCCGGGCGGGCGCCCGGGTGGCTACGCCCCGGTGGGGTCCTCGCCCCGGTCGAGGGCCTTCCAGAGCTCCTCGGGGCGGTCGGGGTCGGCGGCCTCGGCGGTGCGGCGCGGGCGGGGGGTGCCGGACCGTTCGTAACGGCCGGACATGGCGGGCCACAGCCGGCCGTACCGCAGGGCCAGGAGCCCGGCGAGCAGCAGGAGGGCGCCGCCGACGGCCGCGACGTAGGGCCAGCCGGTGTGGGTGAGCGCGGCGACCGTGGCGGAGGTGTCGCCGGTGGTCTCGGCGGCCTTCGCGTCGAGCGCGGAGCTGTCGGAGGCGCCGGTCAGGGCGGCGGCGACGGTACCGGCGCCGGACAGGGCGAGGAGCCCCGCGACCAGGAGGCGGCCGGACCTGCGGACGGCGAAGACGGCGACGAGCGCGGCGAGGCCCACTATGGCGAGGGCCGCGGGGACGCCCGTGACGTCGCTGCCCCTGGCGGTGAGCGGGAAGGCGCCGCCGGCCACCGTCGCGGTGCCCTCCGACCAGCTCTGCCGGGTGGCCAGCAGCGCCACGGCCGCGCCGAGCGCGCCGCACAGCAGGGCGACGGCGAGGCTCCGGCGGCCGGACCGCGCGGACACGGGCGCCTGGGAACGGGGGTGGGGTACGGCAGTCACGTGCTCCACTATCTCCCGAACCCCGGGCGGACCGTCACCCGGGGTTCACGTGGAGAACGTGAGAAACGCCCTACTCGCCCAGCCGGTTGGCCGTGTGCACCGCCCGCAGCACCGCAGCCGCCTTGTTGCGGCACTCCTGGTCCTCGGCGGCCGGGTCGGAGTCGGCGACGATGCCGGCGCCTGCCTGGACGTAGGCGGTGCCGTCGCGCAGCAGGGCCGTGCGGATGGCGATGGCCGTGTCGGAGTCGCCGGCGAAGTCGAGGTAGCCGACGCAGCCGCCGTACAGTCCGCGCCGGGACGGTTCGAGCTCGTCGATGATCTGCATCGCGCGGGGCTTCGGGGCTCCGGAGAGGGTGCCGGCCGGGAAGCAGGCCGTCAGCACGTCGAAGGCGGTACGGCCCTCGGCGACCCGTCCGGTCACCGTGGAGACGATGTGCATCACGTGCGAGTAGCGCTCGATGGACATGAAGTCGACGACCTCGACGGAGCCGGGCTCGCAGACCCGGCCGAGGTCGTTGCGGCCGAGGTCGACGAGCATGAGGTGCTCGGCGCGTTCCTTGGGGTCGGCGAGCAGTTCGTCGGCGAGGGCCTGGTCCTCCCGCGGGGTGGCGCCGCGGTGCCGGGTGCCGGCGATGGGGTGCACCATGGCCCGCCCGTCCTCGACCTTGACCAGGGCCTCCGGGGAGGAGCCGACCACGTCGAATCCGTCGAAGCGGAACAGGTACATGTACGGCGACGGGTTGGTGGCCCTGAGGACCCGGTACACGTCGAGCGCGCTCGCCGTGCAGGGCGTCTCGAACCGCTGCGACGGTACGACCTGGAAGGCCTCGCCCGCGCGGATGCGCTCCTTGATGTCCTCGACGGCCCGCTGGAAGTCGGGGCCGCCCCACAGGGCGGTGTACTCGGGCAGTTCGGAGGGCGGCAGCTGGGCGGGCGGCTGGGCGACCGCGCGGCTCAGGTCGGCCTCCATCGCGTCGAGGCGGGCCACCGCGTCCGCGTAGGCCTCGTCGACGCCGGTCTCCAGGTCGTTGTGGTTGATCGCGTTGGCGATCAGCAGGACGGAGCCCTCCCAGTGGTCCATGACCGCGAGGTCGCTGGTCAGGAGCATGGTCAGCTCGGGGAGCCGCAGGTCGTCCCGCTCGCCGGGGCCGATCTTCTCCAGGCGGCGGACGATGTCGTAGCCGAGGTAGCCGACCATGCCGCCGGTGAAGGGCGGCAGCCCCAGGTCGTGGGCGAGGTCGCGGGGGGTGTGCAGGGCCTCGACGGTGGCGCGCAGGGTGGCGAGCGGGTCGCCTCCGGTGGGGACGCCGACGGGCGGGGTGCCGAGCCAGTGGGTCCGGCCGTCGCGCTCGGTCAGCGTGGCCGCGGAGCGCACGCCCACGAAGGAGTACCGGGACCATTGAAACGCGGTGCGGCCGTTCTCCGCGGACTCCAGCAGGAAGGTGCCGGGGCGCTCGGCGGCCAGCTTGCGGTAGAGCGCGACCGGGGTGTCGCCGTCGGCGAGGAGTTTGCGGGTGACCGGGATGACGCGGCGGTCGGCGGCGAGCTTGCGGAACGTCTCGAGGTCCATGGCGGCAGACCTTACTGATCCGAGGCCGGTACGCCGGAATCGGCGTCCTTGAGCAGCACGTCGGCGTCGAAGCAGGTGCGCGCGCCGGTGTGGCAGGCGGCGCCGACCTGGTCGACCTTGACCAGCACGGTGTCGGCGTCGCAGTCCAGGGCGACGGACTTGACCCACTGGAAGTGGCCGGACGTGTCGCCCTTGACCCAGTATTCCCGCCGGCTGCGGGACCAGTACGTGCAGCGGCCGGTGGTGAGCGTGCGGTGCAGCGCCTCGTCGTCCATCCAGCCGAGCATGAGCACCTCTCCGGTGTCGTACTGCTGGGCGATGGCGGGCAGGAGTCCGTCGGCGCTGCGCCTGAGGCGCGCGGCGATCTCGGGGTCGAGGCTGCTGGGCCGGTTGCTACGGGTCATGGGTGCCATTGTGCCGGGCGGCATCGAGTGATCCGGGGGGTGTCCAGTGTGCGGACCCGCTGGGTGGCCGTAGGCTGACGGCATGTCGACCTTCGCCAAGCGTGAACGGCTCCTGCTCGCCGACCTCTTGGAAACGACCGGCCCGGACGCCCCGACCCTGTGCGAGGGCTGGCGGACCCGGGACCTGGCCGCGCACGTGGTGGTGCGCGAGCGCCGCCCCGACGCGGCCGGCGGTGCCCTGCTCAAGGCGCTCGCGCCGCGCCTGGAGAGGGTGACGGCCGAGTACGCCGCCAAGCCGTACGAGGAGCTGATCCAGCTGATCCGTACGGGCCCGCCGCGATTCTCACCGTTCCAGCTCAAGCAGATCGACGAGGCGGCCAACGTCGTCGAGTTCTACGTGCACGCGGAGGACGTCCGCCGCGCCCAGTCCGGCTGGGGCACGCGCGAGCTGGACGCGGTCTTCCAGGACGCGCTGTGGTCCCGTCTGGAGCGCACCGCGCGGCTGGTGGGCCGGGGTTCGCCGACGGGTCTGGTGCTGCGCCGCCCGGACGGCCGGACGGTGGTCGCCCACCGGGGCGCGCCGGTGGTGACGGTCACCGGCGAGCCGTCCGAGCTGCTGTTGTTCGCCTTCGGCCGGCAGAGTGCCGCCAAGGTGGGCGTGGAGGGCGACGAGGACGCGATCACCCGGCTGCAGGAGTCGAAGCGGCTCGGCATCTGAGCCCGAGGGAGCGCTCATGATCAAGGTGGCGATGACCGGGGTGTACGTCGACGACGTGCCGAAGGCCCACGCCTTCTCCACGGACGTGCTCGGATTCGAGACCCGCGCCCACCTGGATCTGGGCGGCGGCACGCTGTTCGTCACGGTGGGCGCCGCGGGCGGGGCCCAGCCGGATCTCCAGTTGCTGCTGGAGCCGGGCGCGGGCCCCATCGCGGAGCCGTACCGGCGAGCGCTGTACGAGGCGGGGATCCCGGCCATCGTGTTCTCGGTGGACGACGTCGCGGCGGAGTACGAGCGGCCGCGCGGGCTCGGGGTGCGCTTCACCCACGAGCCGCAGGAGCAGGGTCCGGTGATCGCCGCCGTGCTGGACGACACCGTGGGCAACCTGGTGCAGCTGGCCCAGCCGCAGGGGTGAGGCGTCAGCGGGGCAGTTCGGCGCGGCGCAGGTCCGCCACGCACAGCGCGACGAGCCCGCCGAGGCCGCACACGACGGCGCTGACGACGTACACGGGGCCGAGGCCCCAGGCGCCGATGGCGGCGGCCGAGAACGGCATGCTGAGCGGGGTGAGGCCGAGGCTGACCAGGCTGGAGACGGCGGTGACCCGGCCGAGGTAGGCGGGGTCGGACTGGGTCTGGAGCAGCGATCCGCACAGGGCGCCGCTGAGCCCGGCGAGCAGCCCGACGAGCAGGGCGACCCCCACGGCGCCGGCAAGGTCCGGGACGAAGGCGAGGGCGCCGATCGCGACGGAGCCGGCGAGGATGGAGAGCGCGGCGACCAGCCCGGCCCGGGGCAGCCGTCCCCGGACGGTGAGCAGCAGGGAGACGGCGCCCGCGCCGACGCCGAACCCGGCGAGCACCCAGCCCATCCCGGAGGCGCCCCAGCCGCGCCGGTCGGCCAGCAGCGTGAGCCCGACGTTGAAGGGGCCGACGAAGCCGAAGTCGCCGAGGGCGATGGCGATCATCAGCGGGGCGAGGACGCGGTGGCCGCGGATGTAGCGCAGGCCGGCCGCCAGGTCGCTCCACGCGGTGCCCCGGGCGGTGCCGGCGCGGTCGTCGGCGGGCAGTTCCCGTACCCGCACGGTGATCAGCAGCGGCACCGACACGGCGATCAGCAGCCCGGCGAGGCCGAACGCGGCCGCGGCGCCGCCGACCGCCACGCCGAGGCCGCCGAGCGGGGCGCCGACGACGCTCGCGCAGCGGATCGCGAGGCCGCGCATGCCCTGGACGCGGGCGAGCTGGTCCCGGCCGGTGATCCGTGCGGGCAGGGCGCCCACGGCGGGCACGAACACGGCGTCGACGGTGCCGAAGACCAGGGCCAGCAGGGCGAGCGGCCACAGGCCGGGGCTGGTGAGGCAGAGCAGGGCGGCCACCGCGAGGACGGTGGCGCAGCGCACCGCGTCACTGCCGATGACGACCCTGCGCGGTCCCAGCCGGTCGGCGATCACGCCTCCGCCCAGCATCAGCACCGCCCGGGGCAGCGCGCTGACCGACATCACGAGGCCGGCCTGTGAGGGGCTCCCGGCCTGTACGGCGGCCCAGGACAGGGCGATGTAGTAGACGCTGTCGCCGACCATCGAGGAGGTGTACGCCCCGAGCCAGCGCAGGACGTTGGGGTCGTGGTGGGCTGGGCGGTCCGGGACGTGCTCCTCGACGGGTATCGCGGTCGCGGTGGTCACGGTGGTGGCCTCTCTCAGACGCGGAAGGGGAAGCCGTACATGTGGAGCGCGACGTTCTCGCGCCCCTCGGTCTCGCCTGCCGCCTCGGCGGCCCGGCCCTGCTCGTCGTACCTCCGCAGGAGCGACACCAGCTCCTGCTCCAGCGCGGTGAGTTCCGCCGGCGTCAGCCGCAGCAGGGACTCGTTGTCCATGGACGCGGCGTTCCACTCGGGGTTCCAGGTGGGGCGTTCGTCCAGGTAGCGGCGGTAGCGGTCGGCGCGCTGGTCGTGGAAGAGGCGGCTGGCCGCCAGGTGGGCCGCGGCCTTCACCGGTTCGCCCCGGAAGTCCTCGTCGCGGATGCTCACCCCGTCCGAGGCGGGCTGCCACCAGCGTTCCCGGGCGTCCCCGGTCTGCGGTTCCGCCTCCTCGATCAGTCCGTGCTCGGCGAGCTTGCGCAGGTGGTAGCTGACCAGGGAGACGGCCTCGTCCACGTGCTCGGCGAGCCGGGACGCCGTCGCGACCCGTTCGACGCACAGCAGCCGGTACAGGTCGGCCCGCAGGGGGTGCGCGAGGGCCTTCAGCGTGCCGACGTCGGTGATCCGCCGGTTCTCTTTGCTCGCCATGCCCTCAGAGTAAATACGAAAGGAAAGTTGCACAACAATTTTTGCGCAACTTGGCTTTCGCATCTGAGGATCCGGTGTCGGGTCGGGCGGCTTCGGCCCGGGCGGTTGCGGGTCAGGCCGTTGCGGGTCAGGCCGTTGCGGGTCAGGCGGTTGCGGAGCGGGTCACCGCACGGGGTGACCCGCCTCCCGCAGCGCCTGCTTCACCTCGCCGATCCGCAGGTCGCCGAAGTGGAAGACGGAGGCCGCGAGCACGGCGTCCGCGCCGGCGTCCACGGCCGGGGCGAAGTCCGCGAGCCTGCCCGCGCCGCCCGAGGCGATGACGGGTACCGTGACGTGCTTGCGCACGGCGGCGATCATCTCCAGGTCGTAGCCGTCCTTGGTGCCGTCCGCGTCCATCGAGTTCAGCAGGATCTCGCCCGCACCGAGGTCGGCGGCCCGGTGCGCCCACTCGACGGCGTCGATGCCGGTGCCCTTGCGGCCGCCGTGCGTCGTGACCTCGAAGGTGCCCTCCGGGGTGCGGCGCGCGTCCACCGACAGCACCAGCACCTGCCGACCGAAGCGCTCGGCGATCTCGCGGATCAGGTCGGGCCGGGCGATCGCCGCGGTGTTCACGCCCACCTTGTCGGCGCCCGCCCGCAGCAGCCGGTCCACGTCCTCGGCCGTGCGGACTCCGCCGCCGACGGTCAGCGGGATGAACACCTGCTCCGCGGTGCGGCGCACCACGTCGTACGTCGTCTCGCGGTTGCCCGACGAGGCGGTGATGTCCAGGAACGTCAGTTCGTCGGCGCCCTCGGCGTCATACACCTTGGCCATCTCGACCGGGTCGCCCGCGTCGCGCAGGTTCTGGAAGTTGACGCCCTTGACGACCCGGCCGTTGTCCACGTCCAGGCAGGGGATGACTCGGACCGCCAGGGTCATGAGGTCACGGCTCCTCTGAATGCTTCGAGTTCCACTGAGACCAGGATGCGCGGGTCGACGAAGCCCTCCACGACCAGCAGGGTCGCGACCGGGCGCACGGCGTCGAACAGCTCCTTGTGGGCCCGGCCCACCGCCTCGACGTCCCGCGCGTGGGCCAGGTAGACCCGGGTCCTGACCACCGAGCCGGGCCCCAGCCCGAACTCGGCGATGGCGTCCAGGGCGCTGGTGAAGGCCACCTTGGCCTGTTCGTACGGGTCGCCCTCCCCGTACAGCACATCGCCCTTGAAGGACGTCGTGCCCGCCACCAGCACCCGGTCGCCCGCAGCGACCGCGCGCGCGAATCCGAAAGTCTCTTCCCAGGGAGTTCCGCTCTGCACGCGCCGCACGGTCTCGGACGTCATGACGACACAGCCTCCAGTGCCTCTTCCAGGGTGAACGCCTTCGCGTACAGCGCCTTCCCGACGATGGCGCCCTCGACACCGAGGGGGACCAGGTCGGCGATGGCCCGCAGGTCGTCGAGCGACGACACGCCGCCGGAGGCCACGACCGGGCGGTCGGTCGCGGCGCACACGTTCTTCAGCAGCTCCAGGTTGGGGCCCTGCAGCGTGCCGTCCTTGGCGATGTCGGTGACGACGTACCGGGCGCAGCCCTCCTTGTCGAGGCGCGCCAGCGTCTCGTAGAGGTCGCCGCCGTCACGGGTCCAGCCGCGGCCCCGGAGCGTGGTGCCGCGTACGTCGAGGCCGACCGCGATCTTGTCGCCGTGCTCGGCGATGATCCTGGCGACCCACTCGGGGGTCTCCAGCGCGGCGGTGCCGAGGTTCACCCGGGTGCAGCCGGTGGCGAGGGCGGCGGCCAGGGAGGCGTCGTCGCGGATGCCGCCGGACAGCTCGACCTTGATGTCCATGGCCCGCGCGACCTCGGCGATCAGCGCCCGGTTGTCACCGGTGCCGAACGCGGCGTCGAGGTCGACCAGGTGCAGCCACTCGGCGCCGGAGCGCTGCCAGGCCAGGGCGGCCTCCAGGGGGGAGCCGTAGGAGGTCTCCGTGCCGGACTCGCCGTGCACGAGGCGGACGGCCTGGCCGTCGCGGACGTCGACGGCGGGGAGGAGTTCGAGCTTGGCCATGTCTCTACAGGGTTCCGATCCAGTTGGTGAGGAGCTGGGCTCCGGCGTCGCCGGACTTCTCGGGGTGGAACTGCGTGGCCCACAGGGCGCCGTTCTCGACGGCGGCCACGAAGGGCTTGCCGTGCGTCGCCCAGGTGACCCTGGGCGGGTGCAGGACCGGGTTGTGGGTCTGCAGGGTCCAGTCGTGGACGGCGTAGGAGTGCACGAAGTAGAAGCGCGCGTCCGCCTCCAGGCCCGCGAACAGCTCCGAGCCGGCCGGGGCCTCGACGGTGTTCCAGCCCATGTGGGGCACGACGTCGGCCTGGAGCGGCTCGACCGAGCCGGGCCACTCGTCGAGGCCCTCGCTCTCCACGCCGTGCTCGATGCCGCGCGCGAAGAGGATCTGCATGCCGACGCAGATGCCGATCACCGGCCGCCCGCCGGACAGCCGGCGGTCGACGATCCAGTCGCCGCGGGCCTCGCGCAGGCCCTTCATGCAGGCGGCGAAGGCGCCGACGCCCGGCACGAGCAGGCCGTCCGCGTTCATCGCCGTGTCGAAGTCGCGCGTGATCTCGACGTCGGCTCCCGCGCGCGCGAGGGCGCGCTCGGCGGAGCGGACGTTGCCGAAGCCGTAGTCGAAGACCACGACCTTCTTCGGCGTGCTCATCAGTTCCACACCTCCAGCCGCATGACGCCGGCGACCAGGCACATCGCCGCGCCGATCGAGAGCAGCACGATCAGGCTCCGCGGCATCTGCTGCTTGACGAAGGAGATGATCCCGCCGACCAGGAACAGACCGACGACGATCAGGACGGTGGACAGACCGTTCATGGGTTTACAGGGCACCCTTCGTGGACGGCAGGATGCCCGCCGCGCGCGGGTCCCGCTCGCTGGCGTAGCGCAGCGCCCGGGCCAGCGCCTTGAACTGACACTCCACGATGTGGTGCGCGTTGCGCCCGTAGGGCACGTGCACGTGCAGCGCGATCTGGGCCTGGGCGACGAAGGACTCCAGGATGTGCCGGGTCATCGTGGTGTCGTACTCGCCGATCATCGGCGCCATGTTCTCGGGCTCGGTGTGCACGAGGTAGGGGCGGCCGGACAGGTCGACGGTGACCTGGGCGAGGGACTCGTCCAGCGGGACCGTGCAGTTGCCGAAGCGGTAGATGCCCACCTTGTCGCCGAGGGCCTGCTTGAAGGCGGCGCCCAGCGCGAGGGCGGTGTCCTCGATGGTGTGGTGGGAGTCGATGTGCAGGTCGCCGTCGGTCTTCACGGTCAGGTCGAACAGACCGTGCCGGCCGAGCTGGTCGAGCATGTGGTCGTAGAAGCCTACGCCGGTGGCGATGTCGGTCTTCCCGGTGCCGTCGAGATCGATCTCGACGAGGACCGAGGTCTCCTTGGTCGTCCGTTCCACGCGCCCTACGCGGCTCATGTGCTCTGCTCCTTCTTCACGTCACGGACCGCGTCCAGGAACGCGTCGTTCTCGGCCGGGGTGCCGGCGGTGACCCGCAGCCACCCCGGTACGCCGTTGTCACGGACCAGGACACCCCGGTCGAGGATCTTCTGCCAGGCGGTGTGCGCGTCCTCGAACCGCCCGAACTGCACGAAGTTCGCGTCGGACTCGGTCACCTCGTAACCGATGGACCTCAGCTCGCCCACCAGCCGGTCCCGCTCGGACTTCAGCTGCTCGACGTACTTCAGGAGCACGTCCGTGTGCTCCAGCGCGGCCAGGGCGGTCGCCTGGGTGACCGCCGACAGGTGGTACGGCAGCCGGACGAGCTGGACGGCGTCCACGACGGCCGGGTGCGCGGCGAGGTAGCCGAGGCGGAGGCCGGCGGCCCCGAACGCCTTCGACATGGTCCGCGAGACGACGAGATTCGGCCGACCTTCGAGCAGCGGCAGCAGTGAGGGGCCGTGGCTGAACTCGACGTACGCCTCGTCCACCACGACCATCGCCCCGGCGGTCGCGGCCCTGGCCGCCTGCGCGGCCTCGTACAGCGCGAGCACCGTCTCGGGCGGCACCGCGTTGCCGGTGGGGTTGTTGGGGGTGGTGATGAAGACGACGTCGGGCCGGTGCTCGGCGATGGCCCGCTCGGCCGCCGGCAGGTCGACGGTGAAGTCCTCGTTGCGGGGGCCGGAGATCCAGCCGGTGCCCGTGCCGCGCGCGATCAGGCTGTGCATCGAGTACGAGGGCTCGAAGCCGATCGCCGTACGGCCGGGCCCGCCGAAGGTCTGCAGCAGCTGCTGGATGACCTCGTTGGAGCCGTTGGCGGCCCAGACCTCGGCCGGACCCACCTGGTAGCCGGTCGTGTCGGTCAGGTACTCCGCGAGCCGGGTGCGCAGCTCGACCGCGTCCCGGTCCGGGTAGCGGTTGAGGTTCCGGGCGGCCTCGCGCACCCGCTCGGTGATCCGCTCGACCAGCGGCTCGGGCAGCGGGTAGGGGTTCTCGTTCGTGTTCAGCCGCACCGGGACGTCCAGCTGGGGCGCGCCGTAGGGCGACTTGCCGCGCAGCTCGTCCCGGACGGGGAGGTCGTCGATCCTCACGTCGCTCACTTGCCCGTCGGTACCTTCCACCCGAACCTCGCCTTGATCGCCGCGCCGTGCGCGGGCAGGTCCTCCGCCTCCGCCAGCGTCACCACGTGGTGCGCGACCTCGGCCAGCGCCTCGCGCGTGTAGTCGACGATGTGGATACCGCGCAGGAAGGACTGCACGGACAGGCCGGAGGAGTGGCAGGCGCAGCCTCCGGTGGGCAGGACGTGGTTGGACCCGGCCGCGTAGTCGCCCAGGGAGACCGGCGCCCAGGGGCCGATGAAGACGGCGCCCGCGTTCTTCACCCGCTCGGCGACGGCGGCGGCGTCGGCCGTCTGGATCTCCAGGTGCTCGGCGCCGTACGCGTCGACCACCCTCAGGCCCTCCTCGATGCCGTCCACCAGCACGATCGCGGACTGCCTGCCCCGGAGGGCGGGCACGATCCGGTCGTCGACGTGCCGGGTGGCCGCGACCTGCGGTTCGAGCTCCTTCTCCACGGCGTCGGCCAGTTCGGTGGAGTCGGTGACCAGCACGGCCGCCGCGAGCGGGTCGTGCTCGGCCTGGCTGATCAGGTCGGCGGCGACGTGCACCGGGTCGGCGGTGGAGTCCGCGAGGACCGCGATCTCGGTGGGGCCGGCCTCGGCGTCGATGCCGATCCTGCCGGTGAAGAAGCGCTTGGCGGCGGCGACCCAGATGTTGCCGGGGCCGGTGACCATGTTGGCGGGGGCGCAGGACTCGGTGCCGTACGCGAACATCGCCACGGCGGTGGCGCCGCCCGCCGCGTAGACCTCGTCGACGCCGAGCAGCGCGCAGGCGGCGAGGATGGTGGGGTGCGGCAGGCCGCCGAAGTCCGCCTGCGCCGGCGAGGCCAGGGCGATCGAGCCGACGCCCGCCTCCTGCGCGGGCACCACGTTCATGATCACGGAGGAGGGGTAGACGGAGCGGCCGCCGGGCGCGTAGAGACCGACGCGCTCGACCGGTACCCACTTTTCGGTCACCGTGCCGCCGGGCACGACCTGGGTCGTGTGGGACGTGCGGCGCTGGGCGCGGTGCACGAGGCGGGCCCGGCGGATGGACTCCTCCAGGGCCGCGCGCACGGCCGGGTCGAGCTGTTCCAGCGCGTCGGCGAGCGCCCGGGCCGGGACCCGTACCGACTCCAGCCGGACCCCGTCGAACTTCTCGGCGAAGTCGATCAGCGCCGCGTCGCCCCGATGATGCACGGCTTCGCAGATGGGACGCACCTTCTCGAGGGCGGCCGATACGTCGAAGTCGGCTCGGGGCAGCAGGTCGCGCAGGGCGGGGCCCTCGGGGAGGGCGTCGCCGCGCAGATCGATTCGGCAGATCACGGGGTCAATTCTCTCAGACCGGCGTCGGGCGCTGTCCGCGCGTATCAATGGCTGATACAGAACGTGGCCGGAACCCGGAAGATCCGCTTCACCGTTGGCGTTCGGGGCCGCACGCACGGGCATGACCGGCTGTACGAGCGGGCGGGAGCCGCCCGTGGCCGAGGGAGGAAGGAAGAGCGGTGACCGAGGGGGCCGGCCTGCGCGCCGGAGACCTGCCGGACGACCTGACCGCCACCGAGGCCGGGATGTGGCAGGCCTTCCGCAACGGCAGCGTGTACGACCTGAGCAGCGGGGACGCCGTGGTGGACGACCCGCACGGCGGGCATCCCTGGGGGCCCGAGCGGACCGTGCGGGCGCGCATCGTGTGCTGGCTGCTGTTGGACGGTCCGCCCGCGCTGGCCGGCCGGGTGTCGGCGCTGAAGCTGTCCGGCGTGCGGATCAGCGGGCCCCTGGAACTGGCGGGCGGCACGGTGGTGCCGTACGTGGAACTGAAGGGCTGCCGCTTCGACCGCGAGGTGCTGGTGCCCGAGGCCCGTTTCGCGACCCTGCGCCTGGTGGACTGCTCGGTCCCGCGCCTGGAGGCCGCCCGGGTGCACACCGAGGGCGACCTGCACCTGCCGCGCTGCCGCTTCCCGGGCGGCGTCCGGCTCACCGACGCGCACATCGGCACCGATCTGCTGCTCAACCAGGCCGTCGTGCACCGGGACCGCACCGGCCGCTCGATCGTCGCCGACGGGATGACCGTCGGCCAGGACCTCCAGGCGGAGCTGCTGGAGTCGCACGGTGAGCTCAGCCTGCGCAGCGCCAAGGTCGGCGTGTCGCTGAGCCTGCGCGGCGCCAGACTGGCCAACCCCCGTTCCCGGCTGGCCCTGAACGCGCCGCAGCTGACCGTGGAGCGCACCCTCTACATGACCCCGGCCGGCGTGGGCAGCCCGCTGCTCAGCGGCACCACCCCCGCGCGCGGCACGCGTGTCCAGCACTTCGAGTGCCAGGGCGGGGTGCGTCTCGACGACGGGCGGTTCGGGGACGCGGTCGACCTGGAGCGGGCCCGGTTCGCCTTCACCGACGACCAGGAGCTGTCGCTGCGCCGGGTGCAGACGCCCGAGCTGCGCTTCCTCGGGGAGCGGCCGCAGCGCGGCAAGGTGGTGCTGTCGGGGGCCCGGGTCGTCAACCTCGTGGACCGGGCGGCCAGCTGGCCGGGGCCGGGCAGTCTGCACATGGGCGGCTTCACCTACGAGAGCCTGGTGCCGCAGGGCCCGTTCCCGCTGACCGAGCGCCTGGGCTGGGTGGCGGCGGCGACCGCCGAGTACAACCCCGAGCCGTACGAGCGGCTGGCCGCCGTGCTGCGCGGGGCCGGGGAGGACGAGGACGCGCGCGAGGTACTGCTCGCCAAGCAGCGCCGCCGCCGCGAGACCCTGCCGCTGGCCGGCAAGCTCTGGGGGTACGCGCAGGACTGGACGGTCGCCTACGGGTACCGGCCCGGCCGGGCCGCCGTGTGGATGGCGGTGCTGTGGGCGGCGGGCACGCTCGCCTTCGCGCACGCCAGTCATCCGCCGATGAACGCGGGTGGCCACCCGGCCTGGAGCCCGGCACTGTTCGCCCTGGACCTGCTGCTGCCGGTCATCGATCTGGGCCAGGCGGGCCAGTGGCAGCTGCGCGGCGGCTGGCAGTGGCTGGCGGCGGCGATGGTGCTGCTGGGCTGGGTCCTGGCGACGACGGTGGCGGCCGGCGCGACGCGGCTGCTGCGGCGGGGCTGACCGGCGAGCGGGACGCAGCTTGGCAGGTACCCATCAGTAATTGAAAAGTCACCAACTTTTACCGGTCCTTGACCGGGCCGCGTACAACTTTCCACCGCCTTGCCACAGAGGCTGGCGCGGCGCCGACCTGCGGTCTTTCAATGGTCGACACCATGGCTCTGCTGCCCCCGTTCATCCGCCCCACCCGGATGACCAGAACCCCCTCGCGTCCCGCCGGACCGCCGGTCGACGACGAGGTGCTGCTCGACGCGCCCGACGACCGCCTCGGCCCCGCCCTCGTCGCGGCCGGGCACGGCGAGTACCGTGCCGCCGCCGAGTTGCTGGCCGCCACCCGGGCGGCCGCCCAGTGGGAGAACCGCGACCGGTACACGCGGGGCCTGGCCGGCTTCGCCCGCTCGCGCTCCGAGTGGTTCGAGGAGTGGCGCAGGGCCGCCCCCGACGACCCCGACGGGCTGCTGGTGGCGGCTCAGCTGGCGGTGGACCGGGCCTGGCCCTCGCCGGCCCGGACCGAGCTGCTGCGCGAGGTGAGCCCGCTGATCACGGCCGCCGCCCGGAGCGACGTCCGCGACCCGGTGCCGTGGCGGCTCGCGCTGGACCATGCGCGCGGCTCCCGGGCCGGCCACCGGTACTTCGGGGAGCTGTGGGAGGCGGCCGTCCGGCGCGCCCCGCACCACTACGGTTGCCATGTGGCCGCCCTGCGCTATCTGGCCGCCTCCTGGCACGGCTCGCACCGCGAGTGCCTCGACTTCGCCGACCTGGCCGCGCAGGACGCCCCGGCGGACTCGCTCGTCCAGGCGCTGCCCGTGCGGGCGGCCCTCGGCTACCTGGCCGACGGCTGCGGGCCGGAGGTGCCGCGCGAGCGGCTGGACGCGGCGGCCGACCGGGCGATCGCGCTCTCCGGCCGGCTCCCGGCGGCCGATCCCTGGCCCGCCGGGATCCGCAACAAGCTCATCTACCTGCTGCTGCGGCTGGACCGCCGGGCGGACGCCCGTGACCAGCTCCGGCTGACCGGCCCGTACGCCACCTCCTTCCCCTGGGACCGGATCTCCGACGACCCGCTCGGCCACTTCCTCCGGCTGCGCGAGGAGCTCCTGACGGCGGTCCCCCGGCCCGGCCGGACCGGGCTGGTGCCGACCCAGCCGCGACCGCGGAGTGAGCACCGCGGACACTCCCGCGCCGGTGACCATTAGGGTGGCGCCGTGACCACCGTCCGTCTCCCCCTCTTCCCACTGAACTCGGTGCTCTTCCCGGGCCTGGTGCTTCCGCTCAACGTGTTCGAGGAGCGCTACCGCGCGATGATGCGCGAGCTGCTGAAGACACCCGAGGACGAGCCGCGCCGGTTCGCCGTCGTGGCGATCCGCGACGGCCACGAAGTGGCGCCGAGCGCCCCGGGCATGCCGGACTCGACGGCCCTGCCCGAACGCGGACCCGCCGCGGGCTTCGGCGCCGACCCCGCCCAGGCGTTCCACGCCGTGGGCTGTGTGGCGGACGCGGCGACCGTCCGGGAGCGGGCCGACGGCACCTTCGAGGTGCTGGCGACCGGGACCACCCGGGTACGGCTGCTGTCCGTCGACGCGTCGGGCCCGTTCCTGACGGCCGAGCTCGAGGAACTCACGGAGGACCCGGGCGACGAGGCGGGTGCGCTGGCCGAGGGCGTGCTGCGGGCCTTCCGCCAGTACCAGAAGCGGCTGGCGGGCGCGCGGGAACGCTCGCTGACCACGGGTGCCGAGCTGCCGGACGAGCCCGCCGTCGTCTCCTACCTGGTCGCGGCGGCGATGGTGCTCGACATCCCGGCGAAGCAGCGTCTGCTGCAGGCCCCGGACACCGCGTCCCGCCTGCGCGACGAGCTGAAACTCCTCCGCACGGAGACGGCCGTCATCCGTACCCTGCCGTCACTGCCGGCCGCGGACCTGACGCGCGGCCCGACGAGTCTGAACTGAGGCCGGAACCCCGCATGGCGAAGAAGACGAAGAAGCAGCAGCCGGGCGGCACCCCCGCGACGGTGGCCCTGACGGCGGCGGGCGTGGAGTACACGGTCCACTCCTACGAGCACGACCCGTCCCACCCCTCGTACGGCGAGGAGGCCGCCGAGGCGATGGGCGTCTCCCCGGAGCGGGTCTTCAAGACCCTGATCGCGGACGTCGACGGCACCCTGACGGTCGCCGTGGTCCCGGTGGCGGGCTCCCTCGACCTCAAGGCCCTCGCGACCGCGGTCGGCGGCAAACGCGCGGCCATGGCGGACCCGGCCCACGCGGAGCGCACCACGGGTTACGTCCGCGGCGGCATCTCGCCCCTGGGGCAGCGCAAGAAGCTCCCCACGGTCCTGGACGACTCGGCTGCCGCCCATCCCACGATCTGCGTCTCGGCAGGCCGCCGGGGGCTGGAGGTCGAGCTCGCCCCGACCGACCTGACGAAGCTCACGGAGGCCGTGCTGGCTCCCATCGGCCGCAGCTGACGCGCGTCCGGCGTCAACGGTCCGGCCCGGCCCGCTGGGGGCTCCGCCCCCGGCCCCGGCCCTTGCCCACCCACCACCGTGCGGGTCGGCTGAAAGGCGCGGCCACCCTCTCCGCGCGTGCGGATCGGTCGGGGTCCCGCCCCCTCGGCCCGTGCGGGCCGGCTGGGCCCCTGGCCTCCCTCTCGGCCCGTGCGGGCCGGCTGAGGGCCCGGCAGGGGCGAGGAAACCAGGGCCTGTCTGACCCTTCCCGTCTGCCGCGCGACGCCCTGCACGCGCCCCCAGAGGGGGTGCCCCCACTCGCCGCACCGGGCACACACCCAGGTACATCCCGTACGTGGGTGCATGCCCGGCACTCCCCCAGCCTTCGGCCG
>NZ_JBEXLP010000122.1:0-17160 GCF_040610035.1 Streptomyces sp. NPDC004542 | reverse complement strand
CCTGCTCGTCGACGCCGCCGCCGAGCACCGGGACCGGGATCTCGACTGGGCCACCGTCCACGACACCGTGCTCTCTGCCCGCCCCCACCGGTCCGGGGCCGGCGCCGTAGGCGGCAGCAGGCCCTGTTCGGTTGTCCGGAGGGCAATCTGCGAGCGTGTCCTGGCACCCAGTACGCGGTCGGCCTCGCTCACGTGTTTCTGCACGGAGCGGAGGCTGATGCCCAGGACCCGGGCGATGGCGTCCTCCTTCACCCCGGTCATCGGCATCAGGCCGATGACCGCCCCGGTCCGTTCGTCGATCCGCGCCGACTCCCGGGCCGGGCGCGGGGCGGGCGAGCGGACCTCCGGTGGTGCCGCCGAGGGACCGTCGTCGTGCAGGGGGCAGAACGGCGACGGCCCCGTCGAACAGGACGAGGTCGACAGGCAGCCGGGAGCTGAGACGGAACTCGCCGCCGCCCGCGCTGCCCTGAACCAAGCCCGTGCGCCGCTCGTTCTCCTGGTCGTCCGAGCTCGGGGATGGCGAGTTCGATGGATCCGACGTGCGTGGCTGGTGACCGTGACGGTGATCGACGCGTGCGGTGGCCACTGTCAGGTGCGGTCATCGCGCTGATCTCCGACCCCTCGCATCGGATCCACCTCGTACGGGGGGGCGACGGGAGAGAGCACCCGCTGAGGCAGGGGCGTCCCGAGCGGCGGCCAGCTCCTCAGAGACGGCCGGGCATCACGTCCCCGACCGAACTGGTACGACCGCTGCACGAAAAGCAGGGGTCTGTGCAGGGGGGGACCCCCGTCGCTGCACGGCGCCGCGACGACGTTGTCTGAGCGCAGACGGATTCCCACTCCCCCATCGGCGAGGAAAAGACAATGTCATCGCTGCTTCATCGACTCGGCCGCTCCAGCGCCCGGCATCCGTGGCGGGTCCTGCTGGGGTGGGTTCTGCTGCTGGTCGCCGTGTTCGGCGCAGTCAGCGCGGTCGGCGGGTCGGGCTACGTCGACCGGCTCACGGTTCCGGGCAGTGACTCCACCCGCGCGCAGGAAGTGCTGGAGAAGGAGTTCCCGCAGGCGTCGGGCACGTCGGTGATGGTGGTCTACCATGCCGAATCAGGGCGGCTGGACTCCACGCGGCCCCGGGCGGCACTGGCCGAGGCCAGCCGTCACATCCAGGCGCTGCCGCACGTGGTCGCCGCCCCCGATCCGGTGACCGGCGGCACCACCACGCTGTCGCAGGACGGCAGGACCGGCTACACCACCGTCGCCTACGGGGTGCCCATCGACGACCTCGGCGAGAAGGACTTCGAGGCTCTGGAGAAGGCCGCCGAACCCGCCGAGGGGGCCGGGATCGCACTCTCCTACCAGGGTGCGCTGGTGGACAACTCCACCAAGGCCGAGTCCAAGTCCGAGCTGATCGGCCTGATCGCCGCCATGGTGATCCTGCTGGTGTCCTTCGGTACCTTCGTAGCCATGGGCCTGCCCATCGTCACCGCACTGTTCGGCCTGGCGGTCGGCACCGCGGGCAACATGCTGCTCTCCCAGCTCGCCACGGTCGGCTCCCCGGCACCCACCGTGGCGACGATGATCGGCCTGGGAGTGGGCATCGACTACGCCCTGTTCCTGGTCACCCGGCACCGGACCAACCTCGACAACGGCATGGATCCCGAGGAGTCCGCAGGGCACTCGCTGGCCACCGCCGGCCAGGCCCTGATCTTCGCGGGCTTCACCGTCGTGATCGCCCTGATGGGCCTGCAACTGGTCGGCATCCCCTACGTCGGCTCCTTCGGCTACGCCTCGGCCATCGTGGTCGGCGTCATGGTGCTGGCCGCCATCACCCTGCTGCCCGCCCTGCTCGGCCTGCTCGGGCACCGCATCGGCGGACTCCGGGTCCTCAAGCACCGTCCGACCCCGCACGGCAGCGCGTTCTGGCGGCGCTGGGCCACCGCGGTCACCCGCCGTCCCAAGACCGCGGTCACCGCCTCGGTGCTGCTGATGGGCATTCTGGCCGTTCCGGCCCTCGACATGCGCCTGGGCCAGCCCGACAACGGCACCAAGAACGAGAGCACCACCCAGCGTGTGGCCTACGACCACCTCGCCGACGCCTTCGGGCCCGGTTTCAACGGGCCGCTGACCATCTCGCTGAGCAGCACGAACCAGCAGGCACTGAAGGCCGACAGCACCCGTGTCATCGAGGCGGTCTCCCACGACCACGGCATCGCAGGCGTCAGCCCGGCGGTGCCCAACGAGACCGGCACCACGGCGATCGTGTCCGCGGTACCCACCACCTCGCCGCAGGACGAGGCGACCTCCACACTCGTGGACCACATCCGCACAGAGGTACTGCCCGCTTCCCTGTCCGGCACCGGTACCGAGGCCCACGTCACCGGCCCGACGGCCGCCAACATCGACATGGCCGAGCGGATCAGCGACCGCCTGGTGCTGTTCATCGGTTCCGTCGTCGGCATCTCCCTGCTGCTGCTGCTCGTCGCGTTCCGTTCCGTGCTGGTGCCGGTCAAGGCCGCCCTGCTCAACGTCCTGTCGGTGTTCGCCGCCTTCGGCGTGGTGACCGCGGTGTTCCAGGAGAGCATCGGCAACGAGCTGATCGGGCTGGACGGCACCGTACCCATCATCAGCTTCGTCCCGATGATGCTCTTCGCGATCCTGTTCGGCCTGTCCATGGACTACGAGGTGTTCGTGGTCAGCCGCATCCGCGAGGAGTACGACCGCACCCGCGATCCCCAGACCTCGGTGGTGGAAGGCGTGGCCCACACCGGACGGGTCGTCAGCGCGGCCGCGATCATCATGGTGACCGTCTTCGGATGCTTCGTCATCGGGGACGACCCCGTCATCAAGATGTTCGGTCTGGGCCTGGCGCTGGCCGTCGCGGTCGATGCCTTCGTCGTCCGGCTGGTCCTGGTCCCCGCCCTGATGAAACTCATGGGCGACGCCTCCTGGAAGCTCCCCCGCTTCCTGGACCGCATCCTGCCGCGCGTGGACCTGGAAGGCGCGGGCGGTAACGCCTCGGCACCGGCCGCGGACAACGACGGCACCAGGGACGACGGCAGGCACGGCCGGGATCTCACCCCGGTCCGCTGACGCCGGCGCGCCAAGGGCAGGGACCTGATCGAGGGGATGATCCGTGCCCTTTGACCCAGAGTCCGGTGATGGAGGCGTCCGAGCGCGGGTTGCGGCACAGCACCGGCCAGCCGGCCCTGCTGGCGGCTGCGACGTTGTGTGCTGCGCTCGCGGCAGCAGGCGTGGCGTGGTCACAGTCGGCCTGTCACAGCGGGTTGGCCCTGGGTCTGGCGGTCCGGCGGTCCGGCGGTCCGGCGGTCGTGAGCGTGGCCAACCCCGTGGTCGCCGGCTGTGTGGGAATGGTCCTGCTCGGCGGCCGGTTCCGTGACGGGACAGTCGGTGTCCTGTGTGCCGTGGCCGGAACCGCCCTGGCCGGCCGCGGCGGGGTGATTCTGGCCCGCCCGGTGCCCGCATCGGACTCAGGGGGCCGCCACGGGGCAGCATCGGCGCTTCCATGTGCACTCGTTTGGGCGACGGAACGGGGCTCGTGCGCCGGTCCAAAGGACTCCGCCCGGTGTGTGCCGTGCGAGGGCGGCCGGCACCGACAGCCGAAGCCTCTCGGCGGACACGGCACGGCAACCCGCGTCGGGGGCCTGACGGCATGTCTCGGCGCGGGCGGAGCCCATGGGGCTTGAGCGCTCAAAGACCAGGGTGGGGTGGGGTCTGGGGTCGAACCCCCATGTGGCGGGAGGGTGTGCGGCGGTGTGGTGGAGAGGCGGATGTTCCGCGCCAGATGGCTTTGAAGAAGTGGATGTGATCGAGATGACCGACCGGACCGCCTCGACACCGACTGTTCACACCGAGGTCTTCGTGTGCGAGCTCGACCACCGGGCCAGCTCCGTTGCCACCGCCCGCCACACCGCGCGTACCGTGCTGGCCGGCTGGTCGGTGGACGAGGACGCCGTCTACGACGCCATGCTGATCGTTTCCGAACTGGTCACCAACGCTGTCGAGCACGCACTGCCGCCGGTCGCATTGCACCTGTGCCGCGGCCGGGTCCAAGGCAGGCCCGTCATCCGCATCAAGGTCACCGACGGCGGGGCCGCCCCGCACCCGGGGCCGTGGACCGCCAGTTGTCAGCCCGACGAGCACGGCCGTGGTGGCGGCATCGTGAGCATGCTCGGCATCGACTCCAGCGTCGACACCCGGGACGGCGAAAGCGGACAGTGGGCCGACCTGGCCGCCGCCTGAGCGTCTTTCGCCCTCCCGGGGTACGCGAGGAAGACGTGGCACCACGGCGTGTGCTCGACCGTGCCGTACCAGTGCCGCGCCGGGACGCGAGGCTCACGCCCAGCGGCCGAGGGCGGCACGTGGCCAGAGCCGGGCGTCCGGCCGGATTCAGTGCGGTGCCCGCCTCCGGGCCGGTACGGCGAGCGCCTCGGAGAGTTCGCCGCGAGTGACGTTGCCCAGCTTGCGATAGACGTTGGAAAGGTGGAGCTCGATCGTCTTGGGCGTGACGAACAGAGTCTGTGCGATGTGACGGTTCGTGGCCCCTTCGGCGGCCAGCTCCGCCACGCGGCGCTCGCTCGGGGTGAGAGATTCCGGCCCGGTGACCGCAGTGCGTCGCGGCTGGCCCCCGGCAGCGGCGAGTTCCGCCCGGACCCGCTTCACCAGGGGGAGGGCGCCGCATCGGCTCGCCAGATCAAGAGCTTCGTGGAGCGGCTTACGGGACGCCTGACGCCGGCCGGCGCGGCGCAGTGCCGCGCCATACTCTGCGAGTGCCTTTGCTTTTTCGAGGTTCGCGTTCGACTGCTTCAGGACCTCGACTGCTTCCTCCAGGAATTCCATGCCCTCTTTCGGAGTCGCGGTCGCCATGCTTCGCAGAGCGCGCCCCAGGGCGCGCGGACTGCCCCACCTGCGAGCCAGTTCGAGTTCTTCCCCGGCGTACGCGCGGGCTTCCTCGCCGCGCCCCAACACGTGCAGGCTCCATACGGCGTCGGACCGCCACGGCACGAGCGAGGGGTTGGTTATCCCGAACCCTTCGCAACAGCGACCACAGGCCACAGCGGATTCGAAAGCATGCTGGGCATCTCCGGTGTGCAGCAGGACCGGGGACTGTGTGCGGGCGAAGAAATACGCGGGCGCCAGTGCCTTTTCATTCGCATCTTCCTCGGTCAGCACCGAAGCCGCTTCCTGTGCGGAGCCCTGTTCCAGAAGCGCCTCGGCGAGGTAGGACCTGGCGATGGGCAGCGCGATCACGGCGTTCGCGCTCTTGCCGGTTCTCACCGCCTCACGCAGCATGACCACCGCGTCGTCAAGAAATCCCTGTTGCAGGTAGTCGGCTCCGCGGAACAGGGAGGCAACGGTCGCGTCACGCAGCGAGCCGTGTCTGTGGGCCTGTTTGATGGCTGCTTCAAGGCTTGTGCTGACCTGGGGCTTTTCGGCCGCGAGCAAGGTGATCCATCCGCAGACCATGGGACTTTCACCATTGGCGTGGCGAACCAGGACTCCGTCGGACAGGCCGCGGAGTGCTCGGCTTCCGGCCCGTGGATCCGACCGCATCATGTCGTGGTAGGCGATGATGCAGTCCAGCAGCCTACTGCCCACCCGCCCTTCCGGGGGAAGGCGGCGGAGATCGGTCAGGAGTTTCTCGATGTCCTCGTGCCGGCCGGATTCGACGACCGGGATGTTCAGGATGTAGGACTGGATGTGGCGGAGCAGCTCCGTTTCGCTCTTCGGAGTCAGTTCGGCCGACTCCATGAGGATCTTCTTGGCCTCGCTCGTACGTACGGTGTAAAGCAGCGCCGCTCCGAGCGAGTACCCGATCATGGCCTTGAGCCGAGGTAGGGAAGCCGACTCGTAGGCCTGTCGGAGCAGAGACACGGCAACACCGAGATCCACCAGCAGCGCCGCCTGTCCGGCCTCGGACAGCAAGGCCAGACGCTCCTCACCGGCGGACGACTCGTCCAGGGCGCGGCGCAGGTAGGTGTAGGCCCCGGCAGGAGCGCCGTGCGCTCGCGCGGACGCGGCTGCGGAACGCAGCGCTTCGACAACCGCCGCGTCGTGCGCCGGTGGGGTGCGCAGCAGGTGAGCGGCGACCCGTTCGGGATCCGATCCGGCCGCGGACATCAGCTCCGCCGCCCGCCGATGGGCCCCGGCCCGCTCGGCAAGGGTCATCATGTTGTAGACCGCGGTCCGTACCAGAGGATGGGTGAACGTCAGCCGGACGCGACTGTCCGTCTGTTCGGTGCCGATGAACCCGGTTCGCTCCAGGGGCGCGGTGCTCTCCAGAGCGGTCGTGAATTCCTGCCCCGCAAGACGTGCGGCAATCGCCAGGTCGGCTCGGTCGCCGAGGATCGCCACCGCCTTGGCGAGGGAGACCGACTCGAGCGGGACACGGGCCAGGCGAGTCCTCACGATCCGGCTGATCGCACGTGGCTCGAGGTCGGCGACCTTGCCGGCGTCGACGGCACTCGCGGTGAACTCTTCCTCGGTGAGTGTTCTGGCCAGCTCCCGAAGCAGCAAGGGGTTGCCGCCGGTGGCCTGATGACATGCCAGGGCGAATTCTCTGTGCACGTCCGACGACAGTTCGTGACGCAGCAACTGCGTGACGGCCCGGTCGCTCAGGGGCTTGGGGCGGTACACCTTCGCACTGGGATCCGTGGCGATCTGCCGCAGGAGGGGCTCGGCGGCGACCGTTTCTCCCGTCCGCATCGTGGCCACGATGAGCAGGGGAAGCTCGTCTATCCGTGCCAGCAGGTAGACGAGGAACTCCAGGGACTGGGTGTCGCACCACTGCAGGTCGTCGATGAGCAGGGCCAGAGGGCGATCGTGGCCGACGTTGACCGTGAGCCAGAACAATCCGTGCAGTACGGCGAAATCACCGACAGGTGCCGCCGGATCGGCTGCTGTGAACACCTCGCGGGCCTGAGCCGCCGAGCCTTCCCATGGAGAGTCGGGCCCAGCATCGCAGCCGGCGCGCAGCAGCGGCTCGAACAACTGTCTAGTGACACCGAAAGCGAGATCGCGTTCCAGCTCCGAGGCCCTCGCCCTGGCGATGCGGAAGCCCGCGTCTGCCGAGATGGCGCGGGCCTCAAGCAGTAGGCGGGTCTTTCCGATGCCCGCTTCGCCCTCGAACACCAGAAGGCTGCCCTGGCCACCAGCCGCCGCATGTGCCGCCGCGGTCATGGCGGCAGACTCCGCAGCACGCTCGAGCAAGTCCTGTGCGCCGGGACCGGTCATCCCATCAGCTTGCTCCGGTTCTGTACCCTCGTCCACTCCGGCGGATCCGTGGGGAGGCCCCGATGGGCGTTCACCGGCCCCGCCAACCGGTGGAGGAGCGGTGCCGCTCCGTCTGCGCCACGTGACGCCGGGTGGGGCGGTGCTGGTTCCCGCCGAGCTTGGGCGAGTCGGCCGGAACGTCTGGGGCGGCGGGCGGTCGACCGTGGCTGCCGCTCTCGGCGGACCGGCCGGCACGTCGGTGTTCGACGCAGGTGAGGGCGGTCCGACCGGAGGCGCGCCGCGGGCTTCGGAGGATCCGCAGGTCAGCCGGCGACGGCTGCCGACGCCGTACTCCGACGGCTGGGCAGAGACCTCACGGCGTGCCGCGAGGTGCCGCTGCACGCCGAGTCCCGGGCGGCCGGGCTGGGGCCGGTCAGAAGGCGTTGTTCCGGCGGTGCAGCAGAACGGACACGATGACGGCAGCCGCCAGTGCGACGCCGGATGCGCACAGGAGGGCCGTTTGCAGGGCGTCGATGAACGCCCTCTGGGCCTGAGCCGCCACCGGCCCGCCGATGTGATGTGCCGCGGCCAGCGACGACCGGGCCGCATCCGCCACCTCGCCGCTCACCCTCGGCAGTTTCAGTTCGTCCCGGTAGGTGGCGTTCAGGAGACTGCCGAGGACCGCTATGCCGAGTGCACCTCCCACCTCACGCGAGAGGTCGTTCATGGCGGAGCCGACGTTCTGGAGAGACTTCGGAAGGGCGTCCGTGATCGCGGTGGTGGCCGGAGCCATGGCCAGTCCGAGTCCGGCTCCCAGTGGAACGAGACCGCTCACGACGAACCAGTACGAGCTGTCGGCCTCGAGCTGGGACAGAAGAGCGAGGGCCAGCCCCACCAGGAGCAGGCCTGTGAACCAGGGACCTCGTTCGCCGAAGCGACCGGTGAGGCGGTGACTGATCCGGGAAGTGGGCATGAGCGCCGCCGGCATGGGCAGGATGCTCAGAGCGGCGACCAGTGCGCTGTCCTGGCGGACAAGCTGCAGGTACTGCATCACCACGAAGATGAACCCAAAGAACGCGAAAAACTGCAGAGTGATCGAGATCGACCCGGCGGAGAATCTCCGGTTACGGAACAGACGCGGATTGAGGAGCGGGTATTCCTGACGCCATTCCCAGGCAACGAAAACAGCGAGAACCGCCAGGCCGGCACAGATTCCCCCCAGGGTGGAGGGATCACTCCAGCCGGCCTCGGGAGCTTCGATCACCGCGTAAACACCGATGCCGAGTCCCAGCGTGACCAGGACGCCTCCGACGACATCCAGCGGTGCGGGCTCTGACTCGGCGGATTCAGGAACCAGACGAAGTGTGCCGAAAACGGCTGCGACGGCCAGCCCGACGTTGAGCCAGAAGACGGCGGGCCAGGAGAAGAATTCCAGCAGAGTGCCCGAAGCCAGCAATCCCAGAACCGCGCTGGCGCCGGCGACCGCCGACCACACCCCCACGGCTCCGGCACGCCGAGCACGGGGGAACGTACTGGTGATGGTCGACAGGGTGGCCGGCATGACCAGTGCCGCGCCCACACCGAGCACCGCCCGCAACGCGATGAGCACTTCAGGGGTCGTGCTGACGGCAGCCGCCGCGGACGCCAGCCCGAACAGGGCGAGTCCCGCCACCAGCGCGCGACGACGTCCGAACCGGTCCCCGAGCGCTCCGGCGGGCAGCAGCAGCGCGGCGAACACGAGGCTGTAGGCGTCGATGATCCAGGACAATTGCGTCTGGTCCGCCTGTGTCTCACGGGCGATGTCGGGAAGAGCCACGTTGAGCGAAGCCATCGCGGAGACGACGGTGGCCAGTGCCAGGCAGGTGACGGCGAGGACAGGCCCGTGACGAACCTGCCGCTCGGACGCCGCGGTGTGTGCCGATGACTGGGTGGTTGTCATCACTGATCACTTTCTGGGAAGGGCTGGAGACCTCTTCTTCCGAGCACTCGACGTCAGTGGCGAGGTGACGGAACGGTGTTCCTGATGCGCCGCAGTGCGCACGGCGAGGCTCCAGCGAAGTGGAATCGACAGGGCGCGACACTGGGGTCGCACCCCAGGCTTCGGCCCCGTCCCGAAGGCACCGCACGCGGCCCCGGCCCTGCGCGGGGACCCGGCGCGGCCGACGGGCCGCCGCCGGCTCGTGCCCGGCTCCACGGTGCCGAGCCGCACCTGGCGTGAAGGGCGACCGGGCTACGGGGCTACCGGGCTAGCGGGCTACCGGTAGTTGAGCTCGGCGAGTTCGGTGGCGAGCTTGTTCGGCATGCGCGTGAGCCCCAGCAGCGGAAGCACGAGGTTGCGGGCGCCGCGGGCCACGGGGTTGCGGGTGGTGGCCACCCGGGTCATCCGGTGGGTGAAGGCGACGACGCGCTGTGCGACGGGGCGGCGGCGTGCCTCGTAGCCGTCGAGCTGCCCGGTGACGAACGCCCTGCCGAGGGCGTGGGCGTCCTGGATGCCGGTGTTCATGCCCTGGCCGCCCGCGGGGCTGTGTACGTGTGCGGCGTCACCGGCCAGGAACAGGCGGCCGCTGCGGTACCGCTCGGCGACCCGGTGGTGCACCCGGAACCGGGAGGACCAGACGAGCCCGGTCACCCTCGCCCGGCCCGGGGCTCGCTCGTCGAGCAGGTGCTGGACGAAGGCGAGGTCGGGGGCGGTCGGAGCCTCGTCCACGGTGGCCACCACCCGGTAGTGGCCCGCGGGGAGCGGGGCGACGACGGTGAGACCGGTGGTCCCGAAGGTCAGCGACACCTCGGCGGGGCCGGGAAGCCAGTCCATGACGACGTCGGCGAGTACGAAGGACTCGGCGTAGGAGTCGCCGGTGAACCCGATGCCGGCCGCCTCGCGCACGACGCTGTGCATGCCGTCGGCGCCGACGGCGTAGGCGGCCCGCAGGGTCTCCCCCGTGCTCATGGTGAGTGTCACGCCGTCCTCCCCCTGGACGACGGAGGTGACCTCGTAGGGGCGGTGCACATCGCCGCCGAGTGCCCGGAGCCGGGCCAGCAGCACGCTCTCGGTCTCGTACTGCGGAACCATCAACGTGTACGGGTGAGGGGTGGGCAGCGCTTCGAACGGCACGGTCAGCAGTCGGCGGGAGCCGTCACGGACGGCGAACCGGGTGACCTGGAGTCCGCGCGCGACCAGTTCCTCGGAGGCTCCCAGTTCGTCCAGCACTTCCAGGGTGCGCGCGTGCACGACGGCGGCACGCGAGGTGTTCGCGCCCTCCGCCAGCCGGTCCAGGACGACGAAGTCGACACCGGCGGAGGCGAGCGTCACAGCCAGCGCGAGGCCGGTCGGACCGCCGCCGACGATGGCGATCTCGGTGCGTGCGGGAAGCGGTTCGTTCATGACGGAGTCTCCCAGTCGGGTCCGGAGAAAAGGGATCAACAAACGTTTGCCCACGCTTGTAGGCCAACGCTTGTTGACATGATGGGCACCCCCCGGCCGGAAAGTCAACACGCATGGGCCTACAGTTGTTGGCATGACTCAGAACAGCCAGACCGCCGACACGGCCCACGACAGGCGTTCCGACCGCACCAAGGCCGCGATCCTGCGCGCCGCCCGCGAACGCTTCGCGGCCCAGGGGTACGAACGCACCACCATCCGGGCCGTCGCGTCCGACGCCGGCATCGACCCGTCGATGGTCATGCGCTACTTCGGCAACAAGGCCCAGCTCTTCGACGCGGCACTCTCCATCGACCTGCGACTGCCGGACCTCACCGGCGTTCCGGCCGGCGAACTCGCCCGGACCCTGGTACGGCACTTCCTCCGGCGCTGGGAGGGCGACCCCGCGGACGACGCGCTGCTCGTCCTGCTGCGCTCGGCAGTCACCAACGAACACGCCGCCGCGCGCATGCACGAGATCTTCGCGGCCCAGATCGCCCCGGCCTTGCGCGCCGCCCTCGGGCCGGAGCGCGCCGCGCGCCGCGCCGGTCTCGTCTCCGCCCAGCTCCTGGGGCTGGGCCTGACCCGTTATCTGCTGCGCCTTCCCGCGGTGACCGGGCTGACGGTGGACGAGATCGAGGACGGCCTGGCCCCTGCCGTCGAAGCGGTGATCGATCCGAAGTGACGGCGCGCCCTCGCCGGCGGCGGGCGAGGCGGGGTGGAACCACGGCGCGGCCACCGGTCGAGGTGCGGTTTCACTCGGAAAGACATGGTTGAAGCGCTTCGATGCCGACCCCTCGTCCGACGAGTCGGCGATGATCGCGGCGGACGAAAGTTTCTTTGCGTCGAGGCCCCTTGTCTTGTGCGGAAGCTGTCATTACCTTCGCCTGCCAGGTGAAGCGCTTCGACATTTCACAGGAGGAGGGCCGCCGGGCGTCTCGTCCAGCACGCTGAGCGATGCCCCCGACGGCCGGCACCGGCACGTCCGGACGACCTCACCAGTGCGCCCGTGCGCCCGTGCGGGCGGTGCCGCGCAGGCACCGACTCACCGAGCAGCGGTACGGCAGTCCACCCGACGAAAGGACAGCAGGGGTGCCCCTTCAGCACCAGGCCGCCGGCGCGGCCAACCCCGTGATCCCCGGCTTCCACCCCGACCCCAGCGTCTGCCGTGTCGGCGAGGACTACTACCTCGCCTGCTCCAGTTTCGAGTACTTCCCCGGTGTCCCCGTCTTCCACAGCCGTGACCTGGTGCACTGGACGCAGATCGGCAATGCCCTGGACCGGCCGGAGCAACTGCGCCTGCCTGCTTCCATGCCGTCCTCCGGCGGAATCTACGCCCCCACCCTGCGCCACCACGACGGACGTTTCTGGCTGATGGTCACCCATGTGGCCGAGGGCGCCGGCAACCTGATCGTCACGGCCACCGATCCCGCCGGGCCCTGGTCGGATCCCGTACGGGTGCCGGGCGTGCCCGGCATCGATCCCGATCTGGCCTGGGACGAGGACGGCACCTGCTGGTGCACGTTCGCCGGGATCGCCCAGGTCCGCATCGACCCCGCCACCGGAGAGACCTACGGCGCACCGCACCGGCTGTGGTCCGGCACACCGGGCGCCTTGGCCCCGGAGGCACCGCACCTGTACCGGGTCGGCGACCACTGGTACCTGCTCATCGCCGAGGGCGGCACCGAGCGCGGCCACGGCGTCTCGATCGCCCGCGGCCCCACGCCCACCGGCCCGTTCGAACCGTGCCCGGCCAACCCCGTCCTCACCCACCGCAGCACCGACCACCCCGTGCAGAACACCGGCCACGCGGACCTGGTCCAGGCGCACGACGGCTCCTGGTGGATGGTCTTCCTGGGGGTACGGCCGCACGGCGGCACCCCCGGCTGGCACGTTCTGGGCCGGGAGACCTTCCTGGCCCCGGTGACATGGGTGGACGGCTGGCCGGTCGTGGGCGAGGTCGGTCTGGACCTGCCCGCACTGCCGTGGCCGCTCGTGCCCGGCCCCGCCGAGGAGCGCCGTGACGACTTCGGGCTGAGCGAACTGCGGCCGTCCTGGATCTCGCTGCGGGACCGGTCCGCCGAGCACTGCACCACCAAGGAGCGCCCCGGCTGGCTGACGCTCCGGGCACGGGGCGACTGCCTGGACGAGCCCGACGTCGTGTTCACCGGCCGGCGCCAGCAGCACCCGGCGTGCCGGGCCCGCGCCCTGGCCGATGCCTCGCAGGGACGCGGCGGGCTCGCCGTGCGGCTGGACGAGCGGCACCACTACGCCGTCGAGGCGTCCGGCGGTCAGGTGCGGGTCATCGCGCGCGTCGGCTCCCTGCGCACGGTGGTGGCGACGCACGCCGTGCCCGAGGGGCCCGTGGTCCTCGGCGTCACGACGAGCGAGCCGCGGCCCCCGCACGGACCGTGCACCGGACCCGACGTCGTCTCCCTCGGTGTCGAGGAACCCGACGGCACCTTCACGGTGCTCGCCGCGCTCGACGGCCGCTACCTGTCGACCGAGGTGGCCGGCGGCTTCACCGGCCGCGTCATCGGCATGTACGCCGCGGCGGGCACCGTCCACTTCGACTGGTTCGACTACGAACCCCTCGACCGCTGACACGTCCTGCGGCGGACCGGGACGCGGGCCCCTCTCCACCGGGGAACGGCACGCGTCCCGTCACCCGGCGGACCGTCACCTTCAGACGTGGCCGGCGGCGGCGACCCGTCGCCGCCGGGCTCGGTTCGGATCACCCGCACGACCGACCGAAAGGACGAACACGTGAAGGACCTCGGCACCGTACGACACCGCGCGCGCCGGCGCGCTCAGGGCCACGGACGCCTGGCCGCGCTCCTGCTGGCGCTGCTCGTCGTCCTGGGGCTGCCCGGCGGCACCGCGTTCGCCGCGGTCGCGGACGCGGCGCATCCGGCACGGGCGGCGATCAGGGTTCCGGCCGGCGCGGTGGACGCCGTCGCGGCCATGCAGCCCAGCTGGAACATGGGCAACACCCTCGACGCCATTCCGGACGAGACGTCCTGGGGCAACCCGTCCGCCACCAAGGCGCTGTTCGACACCGTCCGCGACAAGGGCTACCGCAGTGTCCGGATCCCGGTGACGTGGAAGGACCACCAGTCGGCCGCCGCGCCGTACACCATCGACGCCACCTTCATGAACCGCGTCAAGCAGGTGGTCGACTGGGCGCTCGCCGACGGCCTCTACGTCGTGCTCAACGTCCACCACGACTCGTGGGAGTGGATCGCGAACATGCCCACCGACCACGACGGAGTGCTCGCCCGCTTCGACTCGACCTGGACCCAGATCTCGAAGACCTTCCGCGACGAGCCGCGCACACTGCTCTACGAGAGCGTCAACGAGCCGCAGTTCAACAACGCCACGGACGCGCAGAAGGCGCAGCTCATGAACGAGCTGAACACCTCCTTCCACAGCATCGTCCGCTCCTCGGGCGGCGGCAACGCCGACCGCCTGCTGGTCCTGCCCACCCTGGGCTGCACACCCACGCAGGACCTCATGGACAGCCTGTCCACGACGATGGGTTCGCTGCACGACAGCAACCTGGTCGCCACCGTGCACTTCTACGGCTACTGGCCGTTCAGCGTGAACATCGCCGGCGGCACCCGGTACGACGCCACCTCCCAGAAGGACATGAGCGACGCCTTCGCCCGCATGCACGACACGTTCGTCGCCAAGGGCATCCCCGTGTACCTCGGCGAGTACGGCCTGCTCAGCTACCCCGACTACACCCACACCGACGCCGTCGAGCGGGGGGAGGCGCTGAAGTACTTCGAGGACCTCGGCTACCAGGCGCGCCGCAACGGCGTCACCACCGCTCTGTGGGACGCCGGTTCGTTCCTGAACCGCACCACCCTGCAGTGGCGGGATTCCGGCCTGATGGACCTGATCAAGGCCGGCTGGACCACACGCTCGGGCACCGCCTCCTCCGACATGGTCTACCTGCGCAAGTCCGCCCAGATCACCGCCCAGACCCTCACCCTGAACCCGAACGGCACCAGCTTCCAGAGCCTGTGGCAGGGCAGCACCCGGCTGGCCTCCGGCACGGACTACACCGTCTCCGGCAACCAGCTCACGCTGACGGCGAGCGCGCTCAGCCGGCTGGCCGGCAACCGGGCCTACGGGGTCAACGCCACCCTGCAGGCTCGGTTCTCCCAGGGCGTCCCCTGGCAGATCAGCGTCATCAGCTACGACACCCCGGTGCTGTCGGGCGCGACCGGCACGACCGGCTCCCTCACCATCCCCGCCCAGTTCCGCGGTGACCGGCTGGCGACCATGGAGGCCAGGTACGCCGACGGCAGCAACGCCGGCCCGGCGAACTGGACCCCCTACCAGGAGTTCAACACCGCCTTCACCCCGGACTACTCGGGCAACACCATCACCCTCACGGCCACCTTCCTCTCCGCGATCAACGACGGCGCGCCGGTGACGCTCACCTTCGACTTCTGGAGCGGCGCCACCGTCACGTACCACGTGAAGAAGTCGGGAGGCTCGGTCACCGGCACGACCTCCTGACCGGCTGGCACGCGTGCCGGCTGCCCGGTGGTCATCCGGGACCCTGGCTGCTCCGGTCGCGGTCACCCGGCTCCGGGCCGGCTGCCGCCGGCGGCAGCCAGCCCTGTTCGGTCGCCCGGAGGGCGATCTGGAAGCGTGTCCTGGCACCCAGCACGCGGCCGGCCTCGCTCACGTGCTTCTGCACGGTGCGGCGGCTGATGCCGAGGACCCGGGCGATGGCGTCGTCCTTCATCCCGGTCGCCATCAGGCCGAGGATCGCCCGGGTCCGTTCGTCGGTCCGCGCCGGCTCTGGGGCCGGGCGGGGGGCCGGCCGGTCCTGGCGGCTCTCCAGCGACACCGGCACCGCGTGCTCCCAGACGGCCTCGAACAGCGCGGCGAGCGCGTGGACCAGGGCGGGCGAGTGGACCTCGAGCGATCCCGCCGAAGGACGGTCGTCGTGCAGGGGCAGGAGGCCGACGGCCCGGTCGAACAGGACCAGTTTGACGGGCAGCCGGGAGCTGAGCCGGAACTCGCCCCCGCCGGCGCTGCCCCGCAGCGCCGTCTCCAGTGACACGGCGTCCGTGAAGCCCTCGGTGTCGTAGACCGACCGCAGCCGGATTCCCTCGCGGAACTCCGGCTGCGCGGCCTGCCCTTGGGCGGGGGCACCCGCGAGCCCGGTCGCACCGGTCGTACCGCTCACACCGCTCGCAGCACTCGCACCGGTCACATAGGGCGGCTTGGCCAGGTGCAGTACTTCACGGGTGCTGCCCTTGAGGAGGTACGCGTAGCGTGCGGCGACCTCCTCGTTGTCCTCCAGGACCTCCACCAGGTGCGGAGCCTGCCGGCGGACCGCCAGGTCGTAGATGTCGTGCAGCTGCTCCATGTACAGCTCGGCCCGCGCCAGTTCGGCCCGCCTGCGGGCCAGCAGGGCGCCCAGGGACAAGCGCGGGGGGCCGGCCTTCCAGCGCGGCGGGCGGCCGGCGATGGGGACGACGAGGAGTGCGTCCTCGAGGGACCGCAGCGCCGTCCTGACCTCTTCGCGCGGGGCACCGACCGCAGCCGCCACGGTGGGGCAGTCGGCGGGGGCGTGGCTCACCAGGTACTCGAGGACCCGGCCGCTGAGCGCGTCCAGCCCGGTTCCGGCCCAGGCGTCGTCCGCCGTCACGTCCATGGAGCTCCCTGTGCCACCGCCCGGACGCGAGCGCATGTGGGCACTTGCGCGTATCCGCGACGGCCGGATCTTGTCGCATATGACGTGACAGCGTCAAGGTGAGCACGCTCCCACCAGTCCCGAGGACGTGACTGGCCCCGTACGACCGCCAGTTCACCCCTTCGAGTCGAGGGAATCCCTTTGACACACCACCACCTGTCCGCGGGACGGCGCCGGCCGCTCGTGATCGCGGCCGCCCTCCTGGCCATCGCGGCGGCGACGCCGCAAGCGGCCTCCTCCGCGGACAACGTCACGGCCGGCAGTCGGGCCGGCAACCCGGCCGCCCGCACCGCCGGCAATGCTGCTCCCTCCGTCATCACCCTGGTCACCGGTGACCAGGTCACCGTCTCCCCCGGCGCGGGCGACGCCCCCGGCACGGTGACCGTCCAGGGGCCCGACGGTGAGCCCACCGGCGCCCGCGTGCTCACCGTGGGCGGCGACACCTACGTCTATCCCGACTCCGCCCGCCGCTACCTCGCGTCCGGCGTCCTGGACGACCGGCTCTTCGACGTCACCCGCCTCGTGGCCGACGGCTACGACGACGCGTCGCTCGGACACCTGCCCCTGATCGTCACCTACGGCGGCAAGGAGGCGTCCGTCTCCGCGTTGCGCGGGCGCGCCGTCGCCCTGCCGGGCGAAGGCCGCGGGCCGGGGCCTCTCAGCCTTCTACACGAAGGCACGCATGGCCGACGATGACGCCTTCTACATCACGGCACCGGCAGTGGAGGGCTGCCGTCCCGATGAGATCTGCGTGGTCAACCCGTAGGAACTGACCCGCCCGGCAGGGCGGCGGTCC
>NZ_JBEXLP010000121.1:0-17283 GCF_040610035.1 Streptomyces sp. NPDC004542 | reverse complement strand
GCTTCAACTACATCGGCCCCACCGGCAACCAGCGGGACGAGATCACCGTCATCCGGCGGCGCAGCCAGGAGGTGGAGTTCTGATCCGGTCCCGGCCCACCGCACGGTGGGCCGTCCGGGCCCGCCTGGGCGCTCCGGGCCCCCGGCCGAAGGGGCTTGCGGTGGGGACCGGGTACCGCCGGACGGCTATCGCACGGTCGGGGATGCGCGGCCGGGAAGGGTGACCGCGGCCGGTTCCGCCGTGCGCGGTGGGCCGTCCAGGCCCACCTGAGCGATGCGGACGCCCAGTTGGGTACGGCTGGCCGCGCCCAGTGTCTCCGACAGCCGGGCGATGTGGGCCCGGCAGGTGCGGACGCTGATGCCGAGCCGTTCGGCGATCACCGCGTCCTGGTGGCCCTCCGCGAGCAGCGCCGCGATGGACTGCTCGCGGTGCGAGATGCCCTCGATGCCGGTGTCGGGCAGCGGCGCGGTCAGCGGGATCGCCAGCCGCCACAGCCGCTCGAAGACCGTCACGAGGTACTCGACCAGCGCGGGGTGGCGCAGTTCCAGCGCCATGGTGCGGTCGGCGTTGGCGGGGATGAAGGCGACCGTGCGGTCGAAGAGGATCAGCCGGTCGATGACCTCGTCCAGGGTGCGGGCCTCGACCGCGTCACCCATCAGCTCCAGGTAGTTCAGCAGCCCCTGCCCGTGCCGGGCCACGTGCGTGTACAGGTCCCGCATGTGCACGCCCCGGCCGCGCAGCGCCAGCGCCCGGTGCAGGCCCTCGGTGAGTTCCGCCTCCCGCCGGATGCCGCCGGGCTGGACGGTCAGCACCTCGGTGGTGCACGCCTCGGTCGCCTCGTCCATCGCGGCCTGGATCCGGGACAGTCCGTCCAGGACACGGATGGCGGTGCCCTCCGCCGACGCCGCCGCGGAGGCCTGCAGCTGCCGTCCCAGCCCCGCGTAGCGCTCGAAGGCGGCCACCGCCGAACCCACCCGCCGCTGGCTGTCCCGCACCTCGTCGTGGACCCCGCGCAGCAGCCGGGTCATGACCTCCTGCGGGGAGGTCGGCACCAGCCAGGCCATGTCGTCGGGGTCGGGGTGCAGCAGCGCCAGGTCGAGCAGGCAGGGCACCGCCTCGGCGTCCGTGCGCGCCACGCGGCCGCGCCGTACGGCCCGGGAATACACCCGATCCCCGGCCTCGCACAGTCGGTCGGCACCGTGGGGATGCTCTTCCGTCCCGTGCCCGGCCATCGCCCATTCCACCCCCGGTTTGCTGCCACATCCGCAGCGCAACTATGCGCGGCCTCGACCGGGTCCGCAACACGGCTCTCCGCGCCGTGGCCGTCGCCGACCACCGGAACGACCCGCTGTCCCCGGCCTGTGCCCGTCTGTCCTCCGCCCGTGTACTCCGCCCGTCGCACCGCGACAAGCCGACGGTGACGGCCCGAACGTCACGGGCCCGTGCCGGTGGCCGCCCGGAACACGGCCAGGCGCCCACCCTCGCGGGTGAACGCCTGGCACCACGTCCCCTTGACCGCGGCCGGCCGGCTGCCGCGGTGGGCTACTTCAGGCCGATGGACGCGCAGGCCGCCTTGTACTTGGCCGTGCAGATGTCGTCCACCGTGTAGATGCCGTCCGCGATGACGGTGCTCTTGATGGTCTTCCTCGTCAGGGCGTTCACCGTGACCAGCTGGGCGGGGATGTCCTTGTTGGTGGGGCTGTCGACCTTGTCGCGGGTGAGGGCGTCGAACTGGATGTCCCGGCCCTGGATCCTGGCGACGGCCATCTCGGCGGCGGCCTCGGCCTCCTCCGGGTAGGACTTGTAGACGCTCATGTACTGCTCGCCGACGACGACCCGCTGGACCGCCGCCAGCTCCGCGTCCTGGCCGGTGATGGGCGGCAGGTCGGTGACGCCCGCGTTGTTGAACGCCTGGACGATGCCGCCGGCCATGCCGTCGTTGGCGGAGTAGACGGCGGCGATGTTGTCCTTGCCGATCGTGCTGATCGCCTTGGCCATCTCGGCCTGGGCGGTGAGCGGGTCCCACTTGTCGGTGTCGTACGACGCGGCGATGGTCACCTTGCCGTTGAGCTCGGAGAGCGCACCCTCCTTGAACTGCTTGGCGTTCGGGTCGGTCGGCGAGCCGTTCACCATGACGACCTTGTCGGAGGTGTCGGCGTCCGGGCCCAGCGCCTCGAGCAGGGTGCGGGCCTGCACCTCGCCGACGAGCTCGTTGTCGAAGGAGACGTACGCGTCGATCGGTCCCTCGGCCAGCCGGTCGTAGGCGATGACCGGGATGCCCGCGTCCTTCGCCTTCTTCACGGTGGACGCGATGGCGTGCGAGTCGACGGCGTCGAGGATGATGACGTCGACCTTGTCGTCGATCATCTTCACCATCTGGGAGATCTGCCTCTTCGAGTCGGCGGCGGCGTTCGCGTACGTGACCCGGCCCTGCTTCTTGGTGAGCTCGGTGACCTTGGCCTTGATGATCGGGTAGTCGAAGTCGTCGTACCGCGTGTTCGCCTTCTCCGGCATCAGCACACCCACGGTGATGTCGTTGCCCTTCGTCGGGCTCGCGTCGCTCGCGTCCCCCGTCGCGTTCAGCACACCGCAGCCGGCGAGCGAGAGGATCATCGTGGTGGCGGCCACGGATATGGCGATACGACGCATTCGAGGGCTCACTTCAGGTGCGTTCGGGACGTGTGGCTCCTATGCCACCCAGATGACTGAAAAGCCAACGCGTCGGCCACCACCGGCGTCAAGCGGAATCACTTAACGAGTGCGCAACACCACGCTCCGCTGTGCATGTGAAGGCCCAGCGGAATCTTCTCCAAACGCCCTTTACGGACCCTTCACCCAAGGCGAGTTCACGAGAGGGTAAAGATCCGTACAAGTGACTCCGTCCCCCACGAGTCGTGATCTTGGCCGATACGAACCCCCGGGCGGGCCGGTCGTACCGACCGGGCAGGGGATCGAACGAAGTCGGCCATACGCCGGCGGGGGTGCGGAGCGGCGGGCACGGAAAGGGGCCCGGAGTCGTCTCCGGGCCCCTTTCCCCCACGCGGGCGGGTCAGTCGGTCTGCTGCTGCCGCTTGGGCCGCCACACCACCAGGGCGCTGGTCTGCTGGACCTCCTGGTACGGGACGAGGTCCCGCCGGTAGGAGGCGTGCACGGCGGCCTCGCGCTGGCGCATCGCGGCGGCCGCGCCGTCCAGGGCCGCCTCCAGCTCCACGACGCGGGACTGGAGCGCGGCGACCTGGTTCTCCAGTTCGATGATGCGCTTGATGCCGGCCAGGTTGATGCCCTCGTCCTGCGACAACTGCTGCACCTGGCGGAGCAGTTCGATGTCACGGGCCGAGTAACGGCGGCCCCGCCCGGCGGTACGGCCGGGGGACACCAGGCCCAGGCGGTCGTACTGGCGCAGCGTCTGCGGGTGCAGGCCGGAGAGCTGGGCCGCCACCGAGATGACGTAGACCGGGGTTTCCTCGGTCAGTTCATACGGGTTCCGTCGACGGCCGTCCATCCCACTCAAGCTCCCTTCGCTGCCTCGAACAGCTCCGCCCGCGGGTCCTCGCCCGCGGTCACCTCGCGATACGCCTCGAGCGCGTCACGAGCCTTCCCCGACACGTCCTTCGGGACACTCACCTCGACGGTGACCAACAGGTCGCCGCGGGTGCCGTCCTTGCGGACCGCGCCCTTGCCCCGCGCCCGCATGGTGCGCCCGTTCGGCGTGCCCGGCGGCAGCTTCAGCGTGACGGGGGGACCGCCGAGGGTCGGGACGCGGACCTCGCCGCCGAGGGCGGCCTCGGTGAACGTCACCGGGACGGTCACCGTGAGGTTGTCGCCTTTGCGGCCGAACACCGGGTGCTCGCCGACGTGTACGACCACGTACAGGTCGCCCGCCGGACCGCCCCGCTCGCCGGGCGCGCCCTTGCCGCGCAGCCGGATGCGCTGCCCGTCGGTGACGCCGGCCGGGATGCGGACCTGCATGGTGCGGGAGGACTTGGCCCGGCCGCTGCCCTTGCACTCCATGCAGGGGTGCTCGGCGATCAGGCCGCGCCCCTTGCAGTCGGGGCAGGGGTCGGTGAGGGAGAACCCTCCCCCGGAGCCCCGGGCCACCTGGCCGGTGCCGACGCAGGTCGGGCACACGCGGGGCGTGCCGTTCTTGTCGCCGGTGCCCGAACAGGCCTTGCACGGAGCCTGCGAGGACATCCTGAGCGGGACCGTGGCCCCCTCGATGGCCTCCGTGAAGCTGAGCGTGACCTCGGACTCGACGTCCTGGCCGCGCCGGGGCTGGGTGCGCGTGGTGCCCGCGCCACCCCGGTTGAACAGGCCCCCGAAGACGTCACCGATTCCGCCGCCGAAGCCGCCGCCCCCGGCCTGGGCGCCGCCTCCGCCTCCGAAGAGGTCGCCCAGGTCGAAGTTGAACGATCCGCCGCCCGCGCCCGGCCCGGGGCGACCCTGCCTGTCGAAGAGGGCCCCGTTGCCGAACAGGGTGCGGGCCTCGTCGTACTCCTTGCGCTTCTTCGGGTCACCGAGGACGTCGTTCGCCTCGGAGATCTCCTTGAAGCGCTCCTCGGCTTTGGCGTTGCCCTTGTTGGCGTCCGGGTGGAACTCGCGGGCGAGCTTCCGGTACGCCTTCTTGATCTCGGCCTCGGTGGCGTCCTTGGGGACGCCGAGGACCTTGTAGTAGTCCTTCTCGATGAAGTCCTTGGTGCTCATCCCCGACGCCCCTCCTTCCGTGCTTGGTTCGTGTCGACGTCAGCCCTCCTCCGGGCCACCGCTCTCCTTGTCGTCGACGGCGCCGGCCCCGGGGCTGTCCTCAGCCCCTTCGGCCTTCGCCGTCTGCGCGCCGGGCTGCGGTTCGGCCACGGCCACCCGCGCGGGGCGGATGGTGCGCTCGCCGATGCGATACCCGGGCTGCAGAATCGCCACGCACGTCGTCTCGGTGACGTCCGGCGCGTACGAGTGCATCAGGGCCTCGTGGATCGTCGGGTCGAAGGGCTCGCCCTCCTTGCCGAACTGCTGGAGGCCCATCTTGGCCGCGACGGTCTCCAGCGACTCTGCCACCGACTTGAAACCGCCGACGAGTTCGCCGTGTTCCCGCGCGCGGCCGATGTCGTCGAGCACGGGCAGGAGCTCGGTCAGGAGGTTCGCGACGGCGATCTCCTTGACCGTGATCCGGTCACGCTCGACGCGGCGGCGGTAGTTCTGGTACTCGGCCTGGAGTCGCTGGAGGTCCGCGGTGCGCTCGCCGAGCGCGGTGCGCACCTGGTCCAGCTGGGCCACCAGGCCTGCTGTCTGGTTCGCGTCCCCGGCCGGGGCCGCCTGCTCCTCGGAGGAGGAGGCGGCCTTCGGCTCGGCGTCGTCAGGGGTGGCGCCGGAGGGGACGTCGGGCTTCTCCTCGAAGCCCGGGGTCTCCTCCGTCACGCGGCACCGTCCTTGCGCTCGTCGTCCACGATCTCCGCGTCGACGACGTCGTCGTCGGCCTTGGCCTCACCGGCACCGGCGGACGCGCCACCGGCGGCCTGCGCGGCCTGGGCGTCGGCGTACATGGCCTGGCCCAGCTTCTGGGAGACGGCCGCGACCTTCTCCGTCGCGGTGCGGATCTCGGCGCTGTCCTCGCCCTTGAGGGCTTCCTTCAGCTCGCCGATCGCTTCCTCGACCTCGGTCTTGATCTCGCCCGGGACCTTGTCCTCGTTGTCCTTGAGGAACTTCTCGGTCTGGTAGACGAGCTGCTCGCCCTGGTTGCGGGTCTCGGCGGCCTCGCGGCGCTTGTGGTCCTCCTCCGCGTAGCGCTCGGCCTCCTCGCGCATGCGATCGACCTCTTCCTTCGGGAGCGAGGAGCCGCCGGTGACGGTCATCTTCTGCTCCTTGCCGGTGCCGAGGTCCTTCGCCGTGACGTGCATGATGCCGTTGGCGTCGATGTCGAAGGAGACCTCGATCTGCGGGACGCCGCGCGGCGCCGGGGGCAGACCGGTCAGCTCGAACATGCCGAGCTTCTTGTTGTACGCCGCGATCTCGCGCTCGCCCTGGTAGACCTGGATCTGCACGGACGGCTGGTTGTCCTCGGCCGTGGTGAAGATCTCGGAGCGCTTGGTCGGGATCGTGGTGTTGCGCTCGATCAGCTTGGTCATGATGCCGCCCTTGGTCTCGATGCCGAGGGACAGCGGGGTGACGTCGAGGAGCAGGACGTCCTTGACCTCGCCCTTGAGGACACCGGCCTGGAGCGAGGCGCCGATGGCGACGACCTCGTCCGGGTTCACACCCTTGTTGGCCTCCTTGCCGCCGGTCAGCTCCTTGACGAGCTCGGCGACGGCGGGCATGCGGGTGGAACCGCCGACGAGGACGACGTGGTCGATCTCGCCGAGGGCGATGCCGGCGTCCTTGATGACGTTGTGGAACGGCGTCTTGCAGCGCTCCAGCAGATCGGCCGTCAGCTGCTGGAACTGGGCGCGGGTGAGCTTCTCGTCCAGGTGCAGCGGGCCCTCGGCGGACGCGGTGATGTAGGGCAGGTTGATCGAGGTCTCGCTGGACGAGGACAGCTCGATCTTCGCCTTCTCGGCGGCCTCGCGCAGCCGCTGGAGGGCCATCTTGTCCTTGGCCAGGTCCACGCCGTGGCCGGACTTGAACTGCTGCACCAGGTAGTCGACGACGCGCTGGTCCCAGTCGTCACCACCGAGGTGGTTGTCACCGTTGGTGGCCTTCACCTCGACGACGCCGTCGCCGATCTCCAGCAGGGACACGTCGAAGGTGCCGCCACCGAGGTCGAAGACGAGGATCGTCTGGTCGTCCTTGTCCAGGCCGTAGGCCAGCGCGGCCGCGGTCGGCTCGTTGACGATGCGCAGGACGTTCAGACCGGCGATCTCGCCGGCCTCCTTGGTCGCCTGGCGCTCGGAGTCGTTGAAGTACGCCGGGACGGTGATGACCGCGTCGGTCACCTTCTCGCCCAGGTAGGCCTCGGCGTCCCGCTTCAGCTTCTGCAGGATGAAGGCGGAGATCTGCTGCGGGTTGAAGGGCTTCCCGTCCAGCTCCATCTTCCAGTCGGTGCCCATGTGACGCTTGACGGACCGGATGGTCCGGTCCACGTTGGTGACCGCCTGGCGCTTGGCGACCTCGCCGACGAGCACCTCACCGTTCTTGGCGAAGGCGACGACGGACGGCGTGGTCCTGGCGCCCTCGGCGTTGGTGATGACGGTGGGCTCGCCGCCTTCCAGAACGCTGACGACGGAGTTAGTCGTGCCCAGGTCGATGCCGACCGCACGTGCCATGGTGAATTCCTCCAGCTGACTTGAGTGGAACAGGCTCAAGTGTGCATGAGGAGGGCCGCTGGGTCAACAGACCTGAGTCGAACCGGCTCAAGTCTTATCCGTTCCTTACGCGCAACGGGACTGTGACCTGTGCTGATGCCCGCGTAGAGGTCCGCGCGGAGGTCCGGGCCGAAGTTGACGAAGCTGACGAAGCCGCCGTCTGCGTCGGCACGGCGCGCCGCACCCCGTACACGGGTACGCGGAGCAGCCCGAGCACGACCACGGACATCCCGCCGACCACCCACAGCACTGCCTGCTCCCCCGCCCAGCCGCTGTGCACCAGCACCCCGGCGAGCACCGCCGCGAAGGCCCCGGCCCCCAGCAGCACGACGGCCCCCGGCGGGGTGAGCCCGAGCCGCCGCAGCCGGTGGGCCAGGTGGTCGGGCCCGCCGCGCAGCAGCGACCGCCGGGCCATCAGCCGGGACAGGGCCACGAGGACCACGTCCGCGGTGGCGACCGCGGTGAGCGGGAACAGCACCCGCACGCTGGACCCGAGCGGGTACCCCGCCCGGGCGGTCACCGCCGCGGAGGCGAGCAGGAACCCGGTGAACAGCGACCCGCAGGCGCCGAGTCCGATCCGCGCGGGCGGCCAGTTGTGCATGAGGAACCCGGTGAGGGCGGCGGCGAGCACGCTCAGCAGCACCGCCAGCCCGTCCATCACCTCCGCCGCCGCGCACGCCCCCGCCCCGAAGGCCGTGACCACGCCGACCGTTCCCGTGAGCCCGTCGGCGTGGTCCAGCGCCCGGAAGGCGAGCGTGACGAACACGATCCAGCTCACCGCCAGCAACCCGGCGGCCACGCCCGTCTCCTCGTACGGCACCACGCAGGCCGCCGCCACCGCCGCACCGGCGACCAGTACCCGCGCCCGCAGCCGCCACACATCCGCGACCAGTCCGAGCGCGGCGATCCCGGCCCCCGCCACCAGCAGGTCCCCCACCCCGCCCCCCAGCGGCGCGACCCGCGTCCACTGCCCCATGCCGGCGACGAGACAGGTCGCGGCCACCACCGCCAGCCCTCCGAACAGCGGTACGGGCCGCTGCCGCCGCCGGTCGACGATCCCGGCCCGCAGGACCGGCCCCCTCAGCAGCGCCGCGAGCACGGCGGTCAGCAGGAGGGCGGTGGTGGCGGCGAGGATCCCGTAGAGCACGGCTCTAAAGTAGGGCCGAAAGTATCAATTCGGGATGAATAACACGATCCGATTGCCCGGCGGGCGACTCGCCCCCACCCCTGAGCCCACTCAGGCACACCTGAGCGACCCATATCACCCCGCACCCGGCTGCATCTCGACGGAAGATGGGGGTAGTCTCAAACGGACTGCATAAGTTACCGCTTAGTAATGTCACTCGGTCAATTCGAGGCCGCCTCAGGAGCCCCAATGCAACTCGCCGCGATCATCGTGTCGCTGGTCCTGATCGTGGTCGGTGTGGCACTGTTCGGCCGCGCCCTCCTGCAGATCTTCAACTACATGCGGCTGGGCCAGCCGGTGCCGGCCGGCACGCGGACCGACGATCCCACGCAGCGCACCCTCACCGTGGTCAGGGAGTTCCTCGGCCACACCCGGATGAACCGCTGGGGCATCGTGGGTGTCGCGCACTGGTTCGTGGCGGTGGGCTTCTTCACCCTGCTGCTGACGATCGTCAACGCGATCGGCCAGCTGTTCCAGGCCGACTGGCTCCTGCCGGTCCTCGGCGACTGGGCGCCGTACAACGTGTACGTCGAGTTCATCGGCACGATGACGGTGGTCGGCATCCTCGTCCTGATCGCCATCCGCCAGCTGAACCACCCGCGCGACCCGGGCCGCAAGTCCCGCTTCGCCGGCTCCAACTTCGGCCAGGCGTACTTCGTCGAGGCCGTCATCCTCATCGTCGGCGTCTGCATCTTCATGCTGCACGCGCTGGAGGGCGCCCAGCACCACGTGGACGGCTACGAGGCCTCGTTCTTCATCTCGTACCCGGTGGTGCACTGGCTCGAGGGCATGGACGTCTCCACGCTCCAGAACCTCACCTACTTCTTCGCCGGCCTGAAGATCGCGACCTCCTTCATCTGGATGATCACGGTCGCCCTGAAGACCGACATGGGCGTGGCCTGGCACCGCTTCCTCGCCTTCCCGAACATCTGGTTCAAGCGCGACGCGACCGGCGGGACCGCCCTCGGCGCCCTGCTCCCGATGACCTCCGGCGGCAAGCCGATCAACTTCGAGGACCCGGGCGACGACGACGTCTTCGGCGTCTCCCAGGTCGAGCAGTTCTCCTGGAAGGGCCTGCTCGACTTCTCCACCTGCACCGAGTGCGGCCGCTGCCAGTCGCAGTGCCCCGCGTGGAACACGGGCAAGCCGCTGTCGCCGAAGCTGCTGATCATGTCGCTGCGCGACCACGCCCACGCCAAGGCGCCGTACCTGCTCGCGGGCGGCGGCAAGACCATGGAGGGCGAGGAGAAGGCGTCCGAGGAGCAGCTGAAGGACGTCCCGGCCGCCGCCCTGGCGGAGGCCGAGCGCCCGCTGATCGGCACCGCCGACGAGAACGGCGTCATCGACCCGGACGTCCTGTGGTCCTGCACCACCTGCGGCGCCTGCGTCGAGCAGTGCCCCGTCGACATCGAGCACGTCGACCACATCGTCGACATGCGCCGCTACCAGGTCATGATCGAGAGCGCCTTCCCCTCCGAGGCGGGCACGATGCTCAAGAACCTGGAGAAGAAGGGCAACCCCTGGGGCCTGGCCAAGAAGCAGCGCCTGGAGTGGCTCAAGGAGGTCGACTTCGAGGTCCCGGTCGTCGGCAAGGACATCGAGGACCTCACCGAGGTCGAGTACCTGTACTGGGTCGGCTGCGCCGGCGCCCTCGAGGACCGCGCCAAGAAGACCACGAAGGCCTTCGCCGAACTGCTCCACATCGCGGGCGTCAAGTTCGCGATCATGGGCGGCGACGAGAAGTGCACCGGTGACTCCGCCCGCCGCCTCGGCAACGAGCCCCTCTTCCAGGAGCTCGGCATGGAGAACGTGATGGCCCTGAACACGGCGTTCGGCGAGGAGCTGGACGACGAGGGCAAGGTCACGCCGGAGTCGAAGAAGCCGAAGTCGGCGAAGAAGATCGTCGCCACCTGCCCGCACTGCCTCAACACCCTCGGCAACGAGTACCCACAGCTCGGCGGCGACTACGAGGTCATCCACCACACCCAGCTGCTCCAGCACCTGGTGGACGAGGGCAAGCTCGTCCCGGTCACCCCGGTCGAGGGCATCATCACCTACCACGACCCGTGCTACCTGGGCCGCCACAACAAGATCTACACGCCCCCGCGCGAGATCATCGGCAAGGTCCCGGGCCTGCGCAACGAGGAGATGCACCGCCACAAGGAGCGCGGCTTCTGCTGCGGCGCCGGCGGCGCGCGGATGTGGATGGAGGAGCGGATCGGCAAGCGCATCAACAACGAGCGCGTCGACGAGGCGCTGTCGCTGAACCCCGACATCGTCTCCACCGCCTGCCCGTTCTGCCTCGTCATGCTCACGGACTCCGTGAACGGCAAGAAGAACGACGGCAAGGCGAAGGAGTCCATCCAGGTCGTGGACGTCGCCCAGCTCCTCCTGGACTCGGTGAGGACCCCGGTCGACCCGGCCGGCGAGCCCGAGACGGAGAGCGAGCCGGAGCCGGAGCCGGTGAAGTAACGGCACCCCTTCGCGGCGCCCGGTGCCCCCGTCTCGTACGAGACGGGGGCACCGCCGTTCCGGGGGCTCGGCCCAGCGCCGGCCGCTTCCCGCGATTCCGCGATTCCGCGATTCCCGCGATTGGCAGGAATGGGCCACGTCTCGGCGCGGTGACCTGCCGCTGCGCTGCGCGCGGCCGGCCCATGTCTACCCATTGCGGGAAGCGGCCGGCGTCGGCGGGGCGCCGAACTCCTCGCCTCCGAACTCCTCGCCTCCGAACTCCTCGCCTCCGAACTCCTCGGCAACGCCATCCGCCACACCGAAGGCCCCGCCGCCCTGAAACTCCGGCACTCGGGCCCCTCGTTCCGCCTCGGCGCCTGGGACACCGACCCCGCTCCACCGACGACGACGGTCCCACCGGACGACGCCGAAACCGGTCGGGGCTGCACCTGGTCCAGGCCTACGCCGACGACGGGGGGTGGTTCCGCATCGGCGGGTCCCGGGGCAAGGGCGGAAACGGCACGTACGTGTGGTGTGAACTGGCCTCGGGGCCCGGGGAGTAGGGGAACCCCGGGGGGTAAACCCCCCGGCGCGGAAGCCGGTTGGCCGGATGTCGGTGCGGGGCGGGGCAGGCGAAGCTCGTCCGTATGACGAAGATCAAGCGCACCGCGGCCCTGTTCGCCGCCTCCGCCGCCGTCCTCGGCCTCGCCGTGCCCGCCGCCACGGCGTCCCCCTCGACGGCCGGCGACGCCGGACCGCCGCGGCTCCACTGGACGAAGTGCGAGGGGAAGGGGCTCGATCCGCGGCAGGAGTGCTCGACCATCGAGGTGCCGATGGACTACGCCGACCCGCACGGCGAGAAGATCACCCTCGCGTTCTCCCGCATCCCCGCCGAGAACCCGCGGACACGCCGCGGCGCCCTGTTCCTGATCCCCGGCGGGCCCGGCGGCGGCAGCCTCGACCAGCCCTCGGGCAAGGGGCAGAAGCTGCCGCAGGAAGTACGGGACACCTACGACCTGATCGGGTTCGATCCCCGGGGGTACGGCCGCTCCGCGCCGGTCAGCTGCGGCCTGGAGCGGGGTGACCTGGCCCGGACGAAACTCCTGCCCTGGCCCGGCCCCGACGGCTCCGTCACGGAGAACATGGCCACCGCGCGGCGGATGTCGGACGCCTGCGCGCGCAACGGCGGCCGGCTGATGCGGCACATCAGCTCCGCCGACGAGGCGCGCGACCTCGACCGCATCCGGGCGGCGCTCGGCGAGCGGAAGATCTCCGCCTGGGGCGTCTCGTACGGGACGTACGTCGGCGCCGTCTACAACGAGCTGTTCCCGCACCGCACCGACCGCTTCGTGCTGGACAGCAACAACAACCCCGACCACGTGCGGGTGGAGCGGGCCTGGCTCGCCGCGTTCGAAGCGGGCGCCGAGGACAACTTCCCCGAGTTCGACGACTGGGCGTCCCGGCCGGACAACCCCGACCGGGTGGCGGACACCGCGGCCGAGGTCCGCGGCGTCTTCCTCCGCCTCGCCGAACGCCTCGACCGTGACCCCCTCCCGTGGCCGGGCGCCGACCCGGAGGAGCTGAACGGCAACGTGCTCCGCCAGACGATGCTGGACAGCCTGTACGACCCCGACGACTACCCGGCCCTGGCCGAGCTGATCCTGGCCGCCCGGAAGGGCACCGTGCCGCCCGCGCCCCAGGCACCGCCCGAGGCGGTCCTACAGAACGTCACCGCGGTCAGCGCGGCCACCCTCTGCAACGACGTCGCCTGGCCCAGGTCCGCGGCCGGGTACCAGAAGGAGGTCACCGAGAGCCGCGCCAAGTACCCGCTGACCGCCGGGATGCCGAGGAACGCGGCGATGTGCGCCGCCTGGCCGTACCCGCCGAAGGAGCCGGCGGTACGGATCAGCGACCGCGGCCCCTCCACCGTCCTGATGGTCCAGAACCGGCGTGACGTGGCCACCCCCCTCAGCGGTGCCCTCAAGCTCCGCCAGGCCCTCGGCCGGCGCGCCGTCATGGTGACCGTGGACTCCACCGGCCACGACGCCTACCTCGACAACGGCAACGCCTGCGGCGACCGGACGGTCTCCCACTTCCTGGCGACGGGTGAGCGGCCGGCGCGGGACCTGGTCTGCGAGTAGGCGCGGCCCGGCCCGTCCGGGTACCGACGCCCCCACGGCTCGCGCGGCCGGGGGGCGTCGCCGTTTCCCCGTCGCTGCGCCTACTCGCTCTTCGGGCCCGCCTGCTGCACGACCTCGAAGGACCACAGGGTGGAGCCGGAGGCCGCGGGCCTGGACCGCTCGCCGCCCTCCCCGCCACTCTCGCCGGCGCCCTGGTGCGCGGACTTCATCGGGCCCTCCATCCACGCCTGGAAGGACTCCTCGTCCCGCCAGCGCGTGTAGACGAGGTAGGTGTCGGTGCCCTCCACGGGGCGCAGCAGCTCGAACCACTCGAAGCCGTCGGAGTTCTCCACGGCGTGGGCCCGCGAGGCGAACCGCTTCTCGAGGGTCTCCCGCTGCTCGGTCGGCACGGTCAGTACGTTGATCTTGACTACGCTCATGGTCCCATCCTGCCTGCTGGTACGCGACGGCGCGCAGGAGGCGACGGGGCGAGGCCGTGCCCCGTCAGACCGTGGATGCTCGTCCGCCCGGCCCTCCGGCAGCCCGAAGGGCTCGCGCCGCTCACGGTCACGGCCGGTACGCCGATCCCGGCCTCGCCGGTGACCGGTGCCCGCCGCTTCACCCGTCCCCGTCGGGCCGCCGCGCCGCATCGGCTCCCTCGCCGCGCTCCCGGACGCGCTCGTGCCGCCCGCGGCCGGGTTCGTCGTGCCGGTGTCGCGGCTTCGCCCGGGCAGGCTCGTCGCCGGGGCCGGCGGCCCGGGCGGTGCGGCCGGGGAAGTCCAGCAGCCGGCCCATGGCGGACAGGGGATCGGGATCGGCCGGATGCTGCGCCGGGCGGGCCGGATCACCCGAGCCGGACGGGCCGGCTTGCACGTGGCCGGACGGTCCGGGCTCGCCGGACGGGCGGACCGCCCGGGCGTGCTCCTCCCAGCCCGTGCGGTACCACTGGAGGTTGGCCCGCTGCACCTCCTCGTCGGTGAGGATGCGGACCGCTTCCGGTCCCGCCTCCCGGACCTTCTCCCCCAGTACGATCAGCAGGCCGCCCAGCAGCCGGGTAACCCGCTCCGCCTCGGTGGGCGGCTCGCCGCCGCCGGTACCGTCCCTGTCATTTTCCTGGCGTCCCCCGTCACCCATGTGTGCACTCCTTGCACTCCCGCACTCCCCCGTCCCGCGTCTCTTTCCCTAACGCCCCTCCGTCAGAAACTGCCGGGCCACCTTCACGAACAGGCAGCGCAGCTCCTCCGGTACGCCCATGCGCCGCGCCGCCTCCTCCGGGCTCAGCCGCCGCCCCGCTCCGGGGTCCGCGCCCGGGTCCGGGTCCGGTTCGAGCGGCAGATCGTCCTCGGACAGCCGCCCGGAGCGGATCAGCATGTCCCGCAGCGGCACGCCGAGCACCACGGCCAGGCGCCGCATGGTCTCGAGGTCCGGCATGCTCTGCCGCTGCAGCAGCCGGGTCACCGCGGCCCGGTGGACACCGGAGTCGTCGGCCAACCGCGACTTGCCACCGCCACGTGGGCCGTCGATCACATAGCCGCGGTCCCGCATCAGGTCCTCGACCCAGGCGGCGAACTCCTCCAGCGCGTCGGCGCGTTCCGTCCGCTCTGCGCGTTCCGTGCCCGTGGCACGTTGGCTGGGCCCCATGTTCCCGCTCTCCCCTCGTGTGGGGAGCAGCGTACCGATCGCGCACGCACCGGGAGTGCGCGCGCACGCGCGTAAGGAAACGCACCTCTCACCTCACCTCACCTCGTCGCGGACCACTTCCACCCCTTCTTTCGAACTAATGTTCGCACGCGGAGCAGTCGGCCGCATCCGTCACATCCGGCCCGCCCACCCCCGCCACCCCGGCCACTTCTCAAGTCACTTGCGCTCGCGCTCGCACGGTGCCACGCTGACCAGTGCCCGCATGTGTCGAACAAATATTCCCATCTACGGGGAGGTACAGCCCGTGACCAGCGAAATCGACTGGCGCAGGGCCGCAGCCTGCGCCAGTCTCCCACAACGCTACGTATTCACCCGCAACCCCTCCGAAGCCGAGCATACGTTGCGCGCGTGCAACCAATGTCAGATCCGACGCGAGTGCGAGGCCGTCGTCGACCCCTCGCACACCTGGTTCGACGGCGTCAGCGGCGGGCGGCTGTGGCGCAACGGACGCGAGGTCGCCGTATGAACCCGGCCGTCTGGATCTCCTCGCTGCTGCGGCGGTACCCCGAACTCGTCACCGAGCTGGCGCCCGCGGCCCACGGGGGGCTGCGGGAACGGCGCGGCGGCGGGCCCGTCGGCGGCACCACCGCCCCCGTACGGCTGCACGTCTCCGACGCCCTGCGCGACATCACGGACGGGGTCGTCGAACTGGAGGAGGCCGTACGCGAACGGCTCGGCCTGCGTCCCGTGCCCGCCGCCCCCGTACCGGTGCGGCTGCGCCGGATCGCCGGGCTGCTGGAGCGCGTCGCCGCCGACCCGGTGCTGGCCGCGCACGTCGAGGACGAGACCCGGCGGATGGCCGCGCGCTGCGCCCGCGCGCTCGGCGACCCGGAACAGATGGTCCGCATGCCCGGACGCTGCCCGGCCTGCGACTCGGTGTCACTGCGGGGGTTCCCGGAGCGGGCCGAGGTGCGGTGCGTGAACCCGCCCTGCGGGCATGTGGCCGGGCCGGCGGACGAGGAGGCCCCATGAACTCGATGAACTCGGCGAACTCCCCCATGGTCACGTCCGAGCTGGCCGCCACCGAGGCCGGCGTCACCCCCGCCACCATCCGCAAGTGGGTGCAGCGCGGGCACCTGCGGCCCGCCGGCGCGCAGGGCCGCCGGCAGCTGTACCGGCTGGAGGACGTGTTCGCCGCCGAGCGCGCGACGAACCGCTCACGCGGCAGCCGCTGACGACCGCCGCCCCGCACCCGCACCCGCACCCGCACCATCGGGGTCCCTCGCTCACCGCGACGGGCCCCTTCGGCGTTCCCTGCCGCCAACTACCCCTGCGCAGAAGCTCAGTTGCGAGAACCAGGAGGCCGCGTCACACTCGAAGCAGCGGCAGAGCTGCGCCCGGATCCCGGGCGACGGACCTGCCGCTTTCTGCTGCCCGGAAACCGGGCCCCCTCTTCGCCTCCTCTCCCGAAGGGAGCGTCCATGTGGCGATCCTGAACTTCCCCGACGTGGAGCGGCTCGTCGTCGACTTCCTGAAGAACCGGACCGAGCTGGCCGGGACCACTGTCGACAACCGGCCGCCCGCCGGGTTCGACGGCACCCAGCAGGTCGTCCTCGTCTCCCGCGCCGGCGGCGCCTGGATCGACGACCTCAACCTCGACCGGCCGCTGGTCGACCTCGAGGTGTACGGCCCGGACAAGACCACCGCACTCGTCACCGCCGACGCGGCCCGCGCCTGCGCCCTGGAACTCCAAGGCACCCGGTACGGCACCGCGCTGGTCACCGACGTCGACGAGGCGGACGGACCGCGCTGGCTGCCGGACTACAACCGCCCGGCCGGAAACCGCTACCTGGCCACCCTGCGGCTGTCGATCCGCCCGGCATAAGCGACTGCACCACCGCCTACTCCCCCTCTCTCACCGAGGAGCACACATGGCAGGCTTCAAGAACACCGAGATCCGCATCGCCGGCGCCGGCAACGTCTGGTGGGCCCCGGCCGGCACCACCGCCAAGGACACCGCCGCGCTGGCCTCCCCGTGGGTCAACCTGGGCTTCACCTCGTCCGACGGGGTCAAGTTCAACAAGAAGGACAAGAACGACCCGGTCGACACCTGGCAGTCGATGGCCCCGGCGCGCTTCATGCTCTCCGACCGGGACCTGACCCTGAAGTTCCAGCTGCTCCAGATCAACAAGGACACGTTCCCGTTCTACCTGGGGCTGCCGTCGACCTCGATCGTCTCGGCCGGTTCCCAGACGGAGACCACCGCGCAGAAGATCGACATCGGCGGTACGCCGGGCGGCCAGGACCAGCGGGCCCTCGCCATCGACTTCGCGGACAACAACGGCGCCAAGGACCTGCGCTACCGGCTGGTGGTCCCGTACGGCGCGGTCTCCGAGGTGGAGGAGCTGTCGCTGTCCCGCACCGGCGCGGTCAAGCTCGGCGTCACCTTCACCGCGCTGTCCGGCGACGACCCGGCCAAGCCGATGGCGACCTGGCTGGTCAACGACCCGGCCGCGCTGGCCTGATCCTCTCTGAGCCCTTCCCTCCCCCCCTCGGGCCCGGCGTGCGCGCGCACGCCGGGCCCGAGGGGGGGAGG
>NZ_JBEXLP010000120.1:0-18020 GCF_040610035.1 Streptomyces sp. NPDC004542 | reverse complement strand
CTCAACGCGTTCCAGATCGCCTTCGAGGGCCGGCTCACCCCGGCCAACAACTGAACCTCAACAACCAAGATCAGCCGTTAAATTGACACACCCGTGCGCGTGGCGGGTCCTACAGCAGGTGGTCGGCCTTGCCGGCCTTGATGTCGGTGATGAGGGTGCGCAGGGCTTCGAGGGAGTCGGTCAGGTAGTGGTCCTCCTGGCCGGCGACGGCTATGTAGCCGTTGCCGTCGGCGTCGGTGCCGAGGCGGAAGCAGTTGCTCGCATCCTGGCAGAAGGGTGCTTCCCAGGTGATGTCAGGCATGGTGAACTCTCCTAAAGGGTTCGTGAAATGGTGTGCATGAGATCGAGGGTCTTCTTCGGTGGAAGCGCGATCCTCTGCATCTCGTCGAGTTGCAGACGGTACTTGCACAAGTGAGCTCCGGAATACAGGAATTCTCCCGCCGTCGTGCGGTCCAGCTGCACGGTGTCCAGCAGGGGTACCTGGCCGAGGGCGTAGAGGATCGCCTGCCCCGAACCGGGGAACACGCCGGCCGAGAACGGAATGGCCTGAATCGTGACGTTGTCGCGGTCTGCGGCTGCCATGAGGTGACCGAGCTGCTCTCGTAGCACCCCGCGTCCGCCGACTTCGATCCGCAGGGCGGCTTCGTGGACGATCACGACGTAGGCCGGAGCCCCGGGCCTGTCGATGGCTTGGTGCCGTTGCATGCGGTGGGCCACTCTGGCCTCGAACTCCTCGTCGGGCAGCGGCGGGATGGCGGCTCGGAAGAGAGCGCGCGCGTACGCCTCGCTCTGCAACTGTCCCGGCATGTGCGTCATCGTGCTGACACGCAGGCCCTGGGCGTGCCACTCCAGCTCGGCGATGTCCAAAAACGTCGCGGGCAGGAGGTCGCGATACTCCTCCCACCAGCCGCTCGTGCGGTCGCCGCACATGGCGACCAGTGCATTCACCAGAGCCTGGTCCGTGCACTCGTACCGGAAGGCGATGCGCCGGACACGCTCCGGGCTGACGCCGTGGCGTCCCGCCTCGGTGCTGGTGATTACGGTCCGCTTCGTGTCCAGCAGTACGGCGGCCTGTTCGGTGGACAGTCCCGCCCCTTCCCGTAGCTTGCGAAGCTCTGCCCCCAGGCGCTGCTGGCGTGCGGTCGGATTGCTCCTCGGCGGCATGCGTTCCCTCTCGTCGCGTGCGGATCAGTTTGCCGCGAAGCGAAGTTCGTTCCAACGGCCTTCCGGACTTGGTAGCACATGTACCCCCGTTGCTCTACTGTGAGTATCGCGCAAGTTACACACCGCAATGCCGGAAGCGCACCGCGCGAGCATGCCCGCCTGCCCTGGGACGGGTGTGTCCGCGACCAGGGCGGTAGGCCACCGGCGACCCCAAACCCTTCACATCGCAACGGAGTTCGCCATGCCCGAAGTCCCCCTCGTACCCGCCCACTGGCGCTTCCCCGCCCACCCCACCTCCGTACGGCGGGCCCGGCACGCCGTCGCCGAGTCGCTGCCGGACGTCCTTCGGCCCCACCTCGGCGACATTCTCTGCCTGTTGACGTCCGAGCTGGTCACCAATGCCATCCGCCACGGTGCCCGCCGGGAGGACGAGGACCTGATCGAACTCGTCGTGTGGCCCGCCGACGGGCACTACTGGCTCGCCGTCTCCGACCCTGGCACCGGCAAGCCGGTACTGGCCCAACCGGACACGGACTCCGAGAGCGGTCGGGGTCTGTTCCTCGTCGAAAGCCTGGCCACGGCCTGGACGGTCCGGCCCCGCCCCACGCGCGGAACGTCCGTGATCGCGGGCCTCTCGTTCCCCCCGGGCGGTTAGGCCCGGTGGGTCAGGCCGCCTCGTCGTCGATGTTCTCCTCCCGGCGGATCATCCGCCAGGCCGCCCGGCGCGCACTCTGGTTGAGTGACTGCTTGAAGCTGTCGTCGTGGCTGAAGTACTGGCGTCCCATGTCGGCGATGGTGTCGATGTGCTCGGCCATCTTGTCCTCGAAGACCTCGTCGAAGACGAGCCCGAAGTTCTCCTCGTCGTTGACCGCGGCCGCGCGGACCTTCGGGTCCGCCTTCGCCTCGGAGAACGGCGTGATCACGTCCTGTTCGGTGAAGTCCGTGCCGAACTTGTCGTTGAACTTCTCGATCAGCTCCGACAGCAGCGACTTCTCCTGCTCCTTGGCACCGCCCGTGCCCTCGCCGAAGCCGCGCAGCTCCGCCGCTCCCTCGGCGGTCAGGGAGAGGTCGTGCTCGCCGGTCTTCTGGATGCGCAGGTGGCTGAGGTCGACGTCCCCTATGTCCACGCCGCCGTCTCCGCGCCGCGGCAGACGGTTGAGGAGGTGGCGGCCGTAGAGGTAGAGGCATTCGAGGTCGGCGTCACGGTAGGGCACGATCTGCGAGAGGAAGCCGTACTTCCGTACGTAGTCGTTGAGGTCCGCGCGGAACTGCTCGGCGGTTTCGCGGGCGTCCTCGTCCGGGTCGCCGGCCTCGTCCCTGCGGTCCAGCAGTTCGGTGAACCGTCCGACGGCGGGCTCGAGATGCCGGTACAGCTCCGCGTGCAGCTTCTCCCAGCGGGCCACCGAGCCCGCAGCCTTCTCCTCGGCCGCCAGATAGGCGTCGGCGAACTCCCGCATCTCCTCCTCGACGAGGAGGTCGGGCCGCATGACCTTGCTCTGCGCGGTGTAGAGGAGGTTCGGGTCGGAGGGGAGGGTGTTGGCCTCCTCGAAGTACGGGCGGAAGGACTCCTTGATGTCCTCGGCGTCGTTGACGAAGTCCAGCACGGCCAGGTCCGCCTGTGACTTGCGGTCGGCGGTGCGGTTCAGCCGGGAGAGGGTCTGGACGGCGCTGATGCCCGCGAGCTTCTTGTTCACGTACATCGTCGTGAGGAGCGGCTGGTCGAAGCCGGTCTGGTACTTCTCGGCGACGACCAGGATGCGGTACTCGCGCTGTGTCGCCGTCCCGCCGGTGCGCACGGCCTTGTCGTCCTTGCGCGTGTACGCGAACGCCTTCGGCAGCGCGGACTCGGCGAGGCCGCCGTTCTCCTTCGGCTCGGTCGTCTCCTCGCCGTCGTACGTGAGGCTGCCGGAGAAGGCGACCAGGACGCCCGGGTCGGCGTACGCCTGGTCTTTGACGTACTTCTTGATCGCGCGGGCCATCTGCACGGCGCTTTGCCGGGAGGCGGTCACCACCATGGCCTTGGCCCGGCCGCCGAGCCGGCCGGCGGTGTGGGTGCGGAAGTGCTCGACGATCACGTGCGCCTGCTGCGTCACGGTGGAGTCGTGCGTGAGCGCGTACCGGGCGAGCAGCGGATTCGCCCGGGAGGGGTCCACCTCGCGCTCGTCCGGGTTCTTGTTCACCAGCTTCCAGTACGTGTCGTACGTGACGTAGGTGCACAGGGGGTCGAGAATGAAGCCTTCCTCGATGGCCTGGCGCATCGAGTACGTGTGGAAGGGGACGTACGTCGGCTTGCCGCCCACGCTCTCCAGGGTGCCGAAGAGTTCGAGCGTTTTGGCCTTGGGCGTGGCCGTGAAGGCGAAGTAGGACAGGTTCGCGGCCTTGCTGCGCTGGGCGGCCTTCCGGATGAGCTTGGCCTCGGTGGTGGCCTCCGCCGCTGCCTGCTCGGTGGCGCCGGGCTCGTCGGAGTCCGAGTCCAGGCCCAGGTCACGCAGGGCCGCGCGGACGGCCGTGGCCGCGTCGCCGGACTGCGAGGAGTGCGCCTCGTCCACGATGATCGCGAAGTTGTGGCCCTGGATCTCGGTGGGGTTGCGGCGCAGGTAGTCGATGAGGGCCGGGAAGGTGTGCAGCGTGACCGTGATGATCTTCCCGGTCTCCCGGGACAGCGCCTTGGCGAGCTGGTCGGACTTCGCGCCGTGCTTCTCGTCGATCTTCACGACCAGACCGGCGGTCTTCTCGAAACTGCCGACGGTCTCGCGCAACTGGGCGTCGAGGTTGCGGCGGTCGGTGATGATCACGACCTTGTCGAAGACGGGCGCGCCGGGCTTGAGTCCGGCGGCCAGGGCGTCGGGGTCGATCTCGGCGGGGTCGGTGGGCGTGTGCAGCGACGACAGGCGGTGCGCCAGCCAGCCGATGGTGTTCGACTTGCCGGAGCCGGCGGAGGCCATCCCCAGGTAGTGGTGACCGGCGCCGTGGCGGGCCGCGTGGCGGGCGAGCTTCGTGACGATGTCCCACTGGTGGTAGCGCGGGAAGATCAGCTTCCTGCGGGTCCGCCCGTCCGGGCCCTTCTCCTTGCTGAGGTGCACGAACCGCTCGATCAGGTCGAGCCAGGTGTCCCGCTCCCAGATCTGCTCCCAGAGGTACGAGGTCGCGTACGTCCCGGGGGCGGTGGGCGCCGGGTTCCCCGCGCCGCCGGGCCTCCCCGGGCCCTTGGAGCCGGTGTTGAACGGCAGGAACCGCGTCGGCTTGCCCCGCAGCTCCGGTGCGACGAACACCAGGTCCGTGTCGACGGCGAAGTTCGCGATCACACGCCGCGCGAAGATCAGCTCGCTGGGGTCGCGGGTCGTGCGGTACTGCTCCTTGGCGGCCTCCACGCCCTGGCGCGTGAGGGCGTTCTTCAACTCGGCGGTCGCCAGCGGGACCCCGTTGAGGAAGAGGGTGAGGTCGAGGCGCTTGCCCTTGTCCGCCTGCTTGGCGGCGTACTCCAGCTCCCTGACGAAGGTCAGCCGGTTCGCCCGGTAGTCGTCCAGCACCGCGTCCGACGCGACGAGCGACGGCTTGAAGTAGGCGAGCCTGATCAGGACGCCGTGGTCCTTCACACCCTTGCGGAGCACGTCCAGCACACCGTCGGTGCCGATCGCCTGGTCCACGCGCTTGGCGAACCCGGCCTGGGCGGTGTCGGGATCCCCGCCGTAGAGGGCGATCAGCTCGGCCCAGTCGCCGGCCTGGGTCCTGCCGACGAACTCGAAGAGCTGGGCGGTGTCCAGGCCGAGATGGGGGCGGTAGTGCTGGCGGTTTCCCTCACGCCAGCCGCGCTCCAGCAGGGCGGCGGTTATGGCGTTCCCGAAGGCTGCTTCGTCGTGGACGGGCATGAGCGGCTATTCCCCCCGCTTTCCGGTGACCAGGTAGGTGATGTCGCGGCAGAACTTCTCGAAGGACGGCGAGTTGACGCGGGCCAGGGCCAGATCCATGTCCTGGGTCAGCGCCGCCTGGTCCACACGGGGGCGGTACCGCACTCCGTCGCGCCGGTGGTGGGTCAGCCAGCCCTTGCAGTCGCGTAACGTCTCGCTGTTGGGCGGGACCTCCAGATCCTCGGTGAGACCCGCCCGACCGCCGAGCGAAGGCGCCGACGCGAGGAACCACGCCTCGAACTCCCGGTTCGCCAGCACGACGGCCGTCCGGCGGTCCGGGCGGGCGGCCTCGGCCCGGGCCAGCAGCGAAGGCCCGAGGCTGGCCGGGCAGTCGTCGTCGGCGTCGATCACGACCAGGATGCCCCCGGGGTGGTCGGCGGGCACGCGTCGAGCCTGGGCCTCCACGGCGGCTTCCAGACCGCCCGGCCGGACGAGCCGGCCGCGGTCGACCAGGAAGGGCGGCTGGATGTCCGCGTCCCAGATCTCCGCCTCGTACATCAGCCGCCGCAGGAGCACGGGCAGTGCGCTGATCTCGCCCTCGCCCTCGACGACAGAGGCGATCGTGACCCTCTGGTGGCTCACTCCGCACCCTCCGGCTCGGCTGGGGGTTCGACGACCGGGCGCAACTGGTCGGAACGCAGCAGTTCGGCCGTGGTGGCCAGGCCGTCGGCGACGATCGACCGGCTCACCGGGTCCACTTCGCCGATCACCGTCACCCCGTGCTCGGCGGCGACCACGCGGATGGCCGACAGATCGGCCTCCTTGCGGTCGAACAGCTCCGCGCTCTGTGTGGTGGCGAGGATCTGCACGTGCTCGCTGGCTTCCGTGAGCGCGTCGTAGAGAGCCCCGGCCGCGAGTGGGTGCAGCGCGAGTTCGGGCTCTTCGACGGCGACAAGCGGAATCCAACCCTCACGGGCCTCGGGCTGGAAGAGCGCGGTCAGCAGACCGATGGCCCGGATGGTCCCCTCCGACATGGACTCGGCCCGGAACACGTGCGGTTCGGTCTCGCCGTCGATGGCGAAGTTGATCCGGGCTGCGATGTAGTCGGCGGAGGGATCAGTGGGGCCGACGTCCACGACGCCGGGCACGATCACCCCGAGGTACTGCGAGATGCGCTGACGCTCCTCATCTCCGAGAGCGGCCAGGGCGGGGCCGAGGTCGCCGCCGTCTTCGCCCAGGGCTCCGGCGGTCGGGGTGTTCGGGTTGGCCTTGCGTAGATTGGCCAGGTCCGGGCTGTAGAAGAACATCTCCGTGAGCGTCCCGTGAAGTTCACCGAACGGCTCTGTGTCAGACACTCGTGGAAGTTCCAGCACACTCTGACGACGTCCCGTTCCCGCACGGTCTCGCACCACGAAGAGCTCGGTGCCAGTCTCGCCCTTGGCGCCAGGGTGACGCATTTCGCAGAACTCACGCTTGATACGGACACCAGACCCCGCATCTCGCCCCGCCCTGGTGGGGGTTGGCGGTGCCAGGGTGATCTCGTACCACCCCACCCAGGTCTCCCCGTCGGGGGTGGTCGCCGGCAGGTGGAACTCCAGACCGATGGTGCAGGAGGTCGCCGGCTCCGGGACCCGGCGCAGCACCTCCTCCCACCCGCCGCGTGCCGCCACGGCCTCGGCTGGGCCCTGCGCGAGCGCATCACGGACGAAGCGCAGGGCGTCGAGGAAGTTCGACTTGCCTGCGGCGTTCAGCCCGAGCAGCACGGTGAACCGGCCGAGAGCCACGTCGCAGTGAGCGATGGACTTGTAGTTCTCGACCCGGACACGGGTGATGAACGGCAGTGGGCGGTGAAGCGCGGCGGAACTCATGGCGCGATCATTCCTCGATCCCCCGCCCGCTGGCGGTGGACACGTCGATCTGTCCGGTGACGGCGGCGGTGATCAGCGCTTGGCGGCGCTCGGTGAGGAGGTCGATTTGACGTGTGAGGGTCGAGCGAAGCGCGTTGACTTGCTCACGACTGCGATTAACCCTTTCGATAAAGTTTCGCTGCTCCGTCAAATCGGCAATAGGAATGGGCCACGCTTTGACCTCGTCAAACCGAATATTAGCCATCGACTGTGAGGCTCCATTTGAAGTCGCAGAACAAAGAGACCGGATTCGAGTTCCCCGGGCTACCGCCGCTACGTATTCCGGCTCCAAGTCGTGCCTCAGTCGGACGCGGAAGATCTTGTCTGAAAGCAACAACTTGCTTCGAACCTTGGGCACCACGGCCGTAGACCCGACCAGTTGAGGTGTATTGGCTCGTGTGATAAGCAAGTCCCCTTCGTGTACTTCGCTGCGCCTCAGGGGCTGTTCGGAGGTAGGGAGGCGCTTGTTTTCGTGAGCGAGGAATTCACCTGGGCGAAGGCAGCTCACTTTGAGTACGCCCCATTCATCCTCGCCAGCTGGGATGGCGTCGCACTGCGGGCTACTTCCTTGGTCGACTCCCCAAAGGAAACGGCGAAGCGGTACCACTCCCGACCGGGCACTCTGCTCGTCGATGGCAATATCCAACTGCGCGACTTCACGTTCCTCTAGGCGAGTCGCGATCCCGCGCTGCAGTGAGATCAGCCGCTCTACATGCCCAGTTTCGGCGTCAAGGAACTCGACGATGCGGCGCTGGTCGGCCACCGAAGGTACTGGAACCCTCAGTTGCTCAATATCCGGCATGTAAATCGTCTTGTGGGTGGACCCCGTCGAAATTCGCTTGAGATCCGGAGCCATTGCCCTGAGGCAATGGAGGAGAAATCTGGGATCCAGCTTGGGTCCGCACGTCCATGTGGCAAAATCCTGACTCGTCGCCATATCTGCACCCATGATGGCGGAAAAGCCCACTGATGCGGTACGCGAGAGGATCACAGTGCCGGCTGGATGTTTTACCGCTGCCGAATTGGCCAAACCCAGCGTACTGACCTTTTCTTTTGTCTCCGTAATGACATCGGTGGTGCCGCTGCGCAACTGCCATACATCTGCCAGAGTGATCCAGGGAACCGTACAGTTGTCCCAGTATTCGGGCACGCTCCGGCTGGGCGTGTGCCCGGAACCCAGCCGGGCAACAAGCCGAATCGGCACGGTGGGCCAGTGGGATCCTTCAAGCCAGGGGGCGACAGCAGTCACTTCGTGACCTCCCCGAGCAGCGCCTGGATCTCGCCCTCCAGAGCCTTCAGCTCCGCGTCGATCTCCGCCAGCGGCCGTGGCGGCTTGTACACATAGAAGTGCCGCGTGAACGGGATCTCGTAGCCGATCTTCGTCTTGCTGTGGTCGATCCACGCGTCCTGGACGTGCGGCAGCACCTCCCGCCGCAGGTACTCCTCCACGTCCTCCTCCAGCGGCACGTTCTCGTAGTCCCGCAGCTCGGGATCCGGTTCCGGCTCGCCCTTGACGCGCTGGACCTCGCCCTCCGGGTCCCGTACGCCGACCGCCTCCCGGAGTGCCTTGGCGAACGGCGCGCCCGTCGGCCACAGCAGGCCGGCCGCGACGACCGCGTCCTTGAGGTCGATCCACGCGTCGGACTTCGTCGTCCAGGACTTGCCGACGAGCGGGCGCAGTGCCGCCGCGAAGGCCTCGGCGTCCGTGGCCCGGGTGATCGGCTTGGAGGCGGTGAGGGCCGCCAGTGTCTCCTCCGTCACCTCGAAGCGGAGCTTCAACGGACGTTCGACGGTGATCCGGCGGTACCCGAAGTCCTCGTTGCGGAAGACCTTGATCTTCCCGGCCCGGTCGGCCAGGTCGTGGCCGCCGCCCCTCTCCGCCGCGTCGACGACCGCCAGCGCCTCCGTGTAGAGCCTCGTGATCTCGGAGATGTGCTGCTCGCCCAGTTCCTTGCGCTTGTCGCCGAGCGACTTCCGCATTTTCCGCCAGTAGTCGCGCGCGTCCAGCAGGACGACCTTGCCGCGCCGGTCCCTGGCCTTGCGGTTGCTGAGCACCCAGAAGTACGTGGAGATGCCGGTGTTGTAGAAGAGCTGGTCGGGGAGGGCGACGATGCCCTCCAGCCAGTCGTTCTCCAGGATCCACTGCCGGATCCTGGACTCACCCGACTCCGCCGCTCCCGTGAACAGAGGGGAGCCGTTGAAGACGATCGCGATCCGGCTGCCGCCCGCGCCCGACGCGTCCACCGGCTTCATCTTCGAGATCATGTGCTGGAGGAAGAGCAGCGAACCGTCGTTGATGCGCGGCAGGCCGGCTCCGAACCGCCCGCTCTCACCGAGGCGTTCGTGCTCCTCCTCGACGGTGTCCTTGACCTTCTTCCACTCCACGCCGAACGGCGGGTTGGCCAGCAGGTAGTCGAAGGTGGCTCCGGTGTGGCCGTCGTCGCTGAACGAGTTGCCGAACTTGATGTTCTCCGGGTCCTGGCCCTTGATCATCATGTCCGACCGGCAGATGGCCCAGGACTCGGGGTTGAGTTCCTGACCGAAGACCTTGACCGTGGCGTCCGGGTTGAGGGCCGTGATGTGCTCCTCGGCCGCGCTGAGCATGCCGCCGGTCCCGCAGGCCGGGTCCATGACCGTGCGCACGGTGCCCGGCAGCGCCAGCGCGTCGCTGTCCGGTGCGACGAGCAGGTTGACCATCAGCCGGATGACCTCCCGCGGTGTGAAGTGCTCACCGGCCGTCTCGTTGGACTGCTCGGCGAAGCGCCGGATCAGTTCCTCGAAGACGTAGCCCATCTGGTGGTTGGAGACGATCTCGACGGGCCTGCCGTCCTCGCCGAGTACGACGTTGCCGTCGTCGTCCCTCTTCACCGGCCGCAGGTCGAGGTCGGCGAACCGTCCGACCACCTGGTAGAGCAGGTCCGCCGCGTCCAGCCGTTTGATCTGCTGGGCGAAGTCGTACCGCTCCAGGACCTCCCGGGCGTTGGGGGAGAAGGCGCCGTAGTACTCGTTGAGGTACTTCGCCGCGTGAGCGGCGTCGCCCGCGATGGCCTTCAGCGTGTAGGCGCTGGTGTTGTAGAAGCTGTGGCCGGACGCCTTGCGCAGGAAGCGGTCGGGGTTGATGTCCTGGTCCTCGTAGCGGGCGGCGACCTCCAGGACCTTGGCCTTGGTCGGGGCGAGGACACACTCCAGGCGCCGCAGCACGGTGAACGGCAGGATCACCTTGCCGTAGTCGGACTGCTTGTAGTCGCCGCGCAGGAGGTCGGCGACCGACCACGCGTGGTTCGCCAGTTCCGTGTGCTTGCTGCTGTTCAACTCTGTCCTTCCGGAGTCTCGCCGTCCCCGAGGGGCGGAGAGGTCAAGTCTGGCCGTTCGCGTTGCCGGGCCGCAGGTTTCACGCCGATCCGTGACCGTGCGGCAACAGCGCGCCGCCGGTCAGCCCGGTGCCGAGGAGACGTGTGACGTCCTCGGCGGCCCGGGCGGCGCGGCGGGCGGCGCTGCGCAGCTCGTGCAGGTGGCGGAAGGCGGCGCCGTAGCGCTGCTGTTCGGCGAGGGGGAGCAGGGGAACGCGCAGCCGCCGGGGGTCCACCCGGATGATGGACGTGCCGGTGGCCGCGGCGTTGACGTTCTGCTCCGCTGCGAGGAACCCGGCCAGGAACCAGGGGTCCAGCCGACGCCGGTCCGGGCGGAAGAGCAGCAGGTGGGGCCCGAGGAAGCAGCCCGCCTCGCCCGGCTCGGCGACCCGGGCCACGGCGGAGCGTCCCACCCGGAGCATCTCGGTGAGCAGCACGTCACCTTCCTGGATCACGGGGAGGGCGACGCCGGTGGGAAGGTCCGCTTCCGTGCCGGAGGCGGGTCGGTTCTCCATGACGTCGGTGGCCGTGAGCGCCGGGCGTCCGCCGGGTTCCGGGCCGGGCTGCGGCAGCGGCTGGCCGCTGCGGGTCCGGCGGCCTGGGGGCGCGGTGTGAAGAAAACTGAGAGCTCCGCCGCGGAGAAGATCCGCGACCGTCGCGGTGCGCCAGTCGCGCGGTCGGTCCTCGGCCGGTGGCCAGTCGCCGTCGGCGCTGAGGCCGGTCAGGTCTTGTGTGGCCTGATGTAGTCGGTCGTACAGCTCCGATGCCTGCCGGGCCAGTAGGGCGGGGCGAAGCGTCTGCCGGGAAGCCGTCCGGATGTGGCGGGCCGGGGTCAGGTCCACGGCCTCGTTGAGGAGGTCGGTGATCGGCACGGCCCCGGCGATGCCGGAGGCTCCTGCGAAGCCGTCCTGGTCGGCGAGGTAGGGCCGCCACGCAGAGAGCACGGTGTCGTGGACGGTGGCCCAGTCGAGATCCCGGTCCCGGTGCTCGGCGGCGGCGTCGACGAGCAGGACCGTACCCGGGGCTTCGGCCTGGGGATCGGGCCGTTCGAGAACCCAGAGGTGCAGGCCGATGTGGAGTGGGGTGGCCGCGCCCTGGGGAAGCGACACGACCGCGCGGAGGGCTCCGTCGCGTACGAGTTGAGCCCGGATACGCCGGCCGGCGGTACGCTCCGCGACGGCGGGCGGCATGAGAAGCACGGCACGGCCGCGGGGAGCCAGGTGGGCCAGGGAGTGCTGGACCCAGGCGAGTTCGGGCTCGCCCTTGGGCGGCACGCCGTAGGCCCAGCGCTGGTCGTACGCCAGCTCCTCGTGCCCCCAGTCGCGGACCCCGTACGGAGGATTGCACAGGACGGCGTCCACGGTGAGGCCCTTGAAGGCGTCGGAGCGCAGACTGTCCCCGGTACGGACGGAGATCGCCGCCTCAGGCGTGCTCAGCCGGAGCCGGACGGCGGCCTGGGCGGCCTGGGCGACCAGGACGTCCTGGCCGTGCAGTTCGGTCGCGCCCGCGGATGCCGCCGCGGCCAGCAGAGATCCGGTGCCGCACGCGGGGTCGAGAACGCCCGGGGGAAAGGCGTCCGCGCTGTCGGCCAGGAGTCGGGCCATGAGGTCGGCCAAGGGGCGCGGCGTGACGTAGGTGCCGGTGCTCCCGGTGTCCTCCAGCAGGCGTTCGGCCAGGACGTCCGCCGCGGCCTCGGCGCCATCCATGACGACGCATCGCACCAGGGCCCTCAGCGGCCCGGTCACATCGGCGCTGTACGCGGGGCTCTCGATTCCGGGAATGTCGTCCGCTCCGTCGTCCGCGGCCGACCGGACCCATCGCAGCAGTGCGTCGTCACGTAGTTCGGGAAGGGCCTCGCGCTCTCTCGGGCCCAGCCGGGCGGCCGCGAGTACCGCGGGGAGCAGGCGCAGGGGCAGTTCGCCGTCGCCTGGGTGCGTACGCAGTGCGGTGCGGAGTTCGTCCGCCGGTGTGTCCTCGGGGAGTTGACCGCGGGCGGAGAGCCAGGCGCGTACCGCCTCGAGGTCGTAGGTCGGGCTGGCGTCCGTGCCTCCCGCCGGGGCCGGGAAGTCCGGGTGCCGGCGACGCCAGTTGCTCACCGTGGCGCGGGTGACCCCGGCCAGCCGGGAGATGTCGGCGGCGGTCACGAGGGCGCTGGCCTGCTGGTTCATGGGCTCCTGCCGGTGACGTGGGGACGGGCGTGCTGGACGACCCTCACTCTATACCGGGATCACCTCGACGTGAAGTGTTTGACAGTGCTTTCAGTTGCCGCTCTACTGGAGATGCTTTCACCTCGCACCCCGGTCTCCCCGGGGCTCCCGGGCTCGCCCTGCCCACAACACCTTCGCAACGGAGCGGCACCATGGCCACGAGCACGTCCAGCACGTCCAAGCGCACCCTGTACCGGCTCACGGGGGTCGCTCCCACGGTCGACGCGATGTTCGACGTCCTCGACCCGGAGCGGCTCGAAGCAGTCGATGCCGAACTGCACTTCCCGGCGGAGCGGTTGGGTGTTCCGGCGTTACTGGTCACGGGCAGCTTCGAGCAGCAGGTGGCGAGCTGGTGCGGCGAGATCAACCGCACGACCGGGTGCGAGGTGTCGCGGCCGGTGAACCGGTCGGCCGGGCTGCTGATGCTCGCGGTCGACGGCGAGGTGTACGCCATCGGCTACGACCAGGGGTTCCGGCTGGTGCCCGACCGTGTCAAGGACCACCGGTTCGGACTGGGTTTCGTGATCCGCAGGGTGGACCCCGCGCAGATCCGCGACCTGGTCTCCCATACGCCGGGCGGCGGACGGACCGACATCACCCTTGTGCCCCAGGGCACTCCGGTCTGGAGCCTGGGCGTCCAGGAGCACGCGCAGATCGTGCGCCGGCTGGGCGGCCGGCTGGACGGGATCCAGCTCACCATCGCCAAGGACAACCGAACGAAGATCTCCAGCGTCGAGGGCGGTACCGGACTGCGGATGCGGCTCGGCGTCGACGCCGCGGACCTGGTCGCGGACATCCGGGCCATCGCCCGTGTCCTCCGGGACGAGGTCCCGAGCCCGGAGCTGGAATTCGTCGAGCACATCGTCCCCGTCAAGGACGACGGCCTCGTCACGCGACTGGAGGAGCGGCTCGACGACATGCTCGGCGAGCAGCCGGACGGACGTATCGCGGTGGCCGTCCCGTCCGACCACTGGGACGACTACGCCGCCGCCCAGGTGTTCGCCACCAGGATCAGCCGCTCGGAGGCCTACCCCACCGACGACTTCAGCCTGGAGTACGTCCTGGGCCGGGCGCGTGTGCACGGGCCGGGACGGCGCTTCGCCGCGCTCCGGGACGGCACCGTCACCCTCTACTCGCACACCCGGGCAGCGAAGGGCGACGTCATCTGGACGTCGAACGTGCTGCGCTGGATCGAGGCGGAGGTGGCGCTCGGCCCCCGCCGGTTCTTCCTGCTGGACGGGCAGTGGTACGAGATCGGCGAGGTGTACCTGGAGGCGATCCGTTCCCAGGTGGAGCGGCTCATCACCGGCACGCCCTCGGTCGACCTCCCGGCCTGGGTGCTCGGGGACACGGAGCGGACGTACAACGAGTCGGTGCCCGATCTGCGGCCCGGGTACGTCTGCTTCGACCGGGACAACGTCCGGACCGCGCTGCACCGGGGCAACGGCGTGGAGATCTGCGACCTGCTGAGCCCGGACGACGTCCTCGTCATGGTGAAGCGGGCCAAGGGCTCCGACGCGCTGAGCCACCTGTTCGGCCAGGCGGTGGTCGCCGTCCAGACCCTGCTGCACTCGCCGGAGGCCATGGACGGGTTCGCCCGGAAGGTGGCCGCGGCCCGGCCTGGCCGGGCCCTGCCGGAGGGCTTCCGGCCCGCGAAGCTCGTCTTCGCGATCCTGCTGAAGAACGGAACCGCCCTCTCCGCCGACACCCTGTTCCCCTTTTCCCAGGTCACCCTCGTGCAGACGGCCACGATGCTCGAGGCGTGGGGAGTCGAAGTCGAGGTCATCGGGATTCAGGGTTCGCCGCCCAGGTGAAGGCGGCCACCTGCGGCTCCGCCACGGCCGGCGACGTCTGCCGGGGCCCGGCCCTCCCGCGGTATCCGGCCGCGATGCCCGATGAATGACTGCGAACATTCCTGGACATGGCGGGCTGCTGTTGCCGAGGATGACTGTGTGGAACTGCGGCAGCTGAAGTACTTCGTCGCCCTCGCCGACACCGGCAACTTCGCCCGGGCGGCCGAACGCGAGCACATCACGCAGTCCGCGCTGAGCCAGCAGATATCCCGGCTCGAAAGAGAGCTGGGTCTCGTCCTCTTCGAACGCACCTCACGCGGCACCCGGCTGACCGAGGCCGGGACGGTGCTGCTGGCGCATGTCCGGGCCGTTCTGGCCGAGACGGAGCGGCTGAAGGGCGAGGCACGCTCGCTGGCCGGCGGGCAGCGGGGCCTGCTCCGGGTCGGGTCGCCGACGTACGCGGTCAGCAGCGCGGGACGCAAGGGAGTGATGGCCGCGGTCGCCCGGGAGCTGCCGGGGGTGGAGATCCGGTTCGAGAACGCCTGGAGTCCCCAGCTCTTCCAGCGGCTGCGGGACGGAGAGGTCGACGTCACCTTCGCCATGCTGGGCGCGGAGGAGCCGGAACTGGAGATCTTCGTGGTGCAGGACAGCCCTGCCCGGTTGGTCGTGCCCGCCGGCCATCCGCTCGCGGACCTGCCGGTGGTGTCCGCCGCCGATCTGCGCGGTACCAGGGTGCTGCTGTATCCGCACAGCCTGAACGCCTGGATGTTCGACACGATGTCCCTGCCGCTGTCCCGCGTGGGCGCGGAGTTGGAAGGCGTACGGGAGACCACGCTGCCGGCGGTGCTGGAGCAGGTCAGACAGGGAGGCGATGCCGTTTTTCCCGCGGTCGCCTGGGAGGTGCACCTGCTGCACCCGGACACGCTCGCCGGGCTGGTGGTGCTGCCCACGACGGGGGAGCCGGGCCTTCGGTACAGTCTCTGGCTCGCGCGGCGGAGGGCCGACACCTCGCCCCTGGTCCAGGAGTTCTGGCGGATCGCCCGGAAGGCCGTGGCGGCGCAGGGGCCCGGCGGATACCAGGAGTGAGCGTCCTCGAGCGTGTGAAGCCGCGCACGGCGGCAGCGGGGTCCGCCGCGGACCGGGTGGCGCGGTCAGGAGCGCAGCCGTCCTGCCGTGTCCGAGGGGCCCCGGCAGGACCCCTGTGACCACGCGGGCGGCAGAGGGCGCACGGGCGCGGTGCGGCGGTCCCGCAGCCGTGGCACGTGGCCGCTCTCACTCGTCCGCGGAGGTCACCGCGCTCAGGAAGCCCACCTCGTCGAACATCTGCTGTGCGATGGTTCCGGCGGCTTCCCGGTCCCGGTCCGCCACCGCCTGGGCGAGTGCGCGGTGCAGACGCTCCAGTTCGGGATCTTCGGGCAGCGAGGCCGTCTGTGCGATCGAGTCCTCCATGCTCTGTCCGATGGCCTGGTACAGCTTGGCGAGAAAGGGGTTCCCGCTCGCCCGCACGAGGGTGCTGTGGAATCTCAGGTCCGCGTGGACGTAGGCCGCGGCGTCCAGTGCCCGGTTGGCCCGCGCCCGCATCTCCAGAGCCCCGGTGAGATCGTCGATGTCCGCGTCGGTGCGGTTGTCCGCCGCCCTGACCGCGGCGGCGACCTCCAGGATCGAGCGGACGTCGAGGGCCTGTTCCAGTCCGCCGGCGGTGCGCCCACGCATCAGCAGTGCGGTCAGTTCGTCCTGGGCGCGCACATAGGTGCCGTCGCCCACCTTGGGCTGCAGAAGTCCTGCGACGCTCAGAGCCCTCAGCGCCTCTCGAACGGTGCCCCTGCTCACCCCGAGATCCGCGGCCAGCTGAAGCTCCCCGGGGATCTTGGAGCCCACCGCCCACGTCCCGTCGTCGATCAGGGAACGGAACTGATCGGCTACCTGCAGTACCAGCGGTGTCTGGCGCACCGGGGACGCCATTCGCTCACTCATCGCCCTCCCTCGTGTGCATATGTATGACATTTCCATTCTACTGTGCGACGCACCCGGGGAGCGGCAGCGGACACCGGCCGGAGCCCAGCCGTGTTCATGGCTGCGACGTCCCGCCTTCAGCTCGGCTTATGACCTCATACGGGATCGGTTCTGTCCCCTGGAGGAGGCGGGTGGCTCACTGGAACCACATGAGGCCGGAATCCCATGGATCGGCGATCCGCCGCCCCGGATCACACCTCACCGGGTGGTGACCGTCGGGGGCGACGGGGGCGCGGTCGTGTACGGACACCCGTGCGGCACTCGGCGACGCCTCCCGGGACCCCGCACAGGTCGAGGAGCCCGCAGGACGGAGTACCCGTTCGGCGACCACCTCCCCGGCGGTCGCCGAACGGTCCGCGGGAACGGTCCGCGGTCCTCCCAGGAACAGAAACCCGCACCCGCACCCGCACCCGCACCTCAGGAGGTGCACATGAGTACCTTGGAAGCATCCCTTTCGGAAGACGCCGGGCGCACCGCCGGCCCTCGCCGGTCCGCCACGTGCCGCATGAGAGCTTCGGCCCGTGCCGTCTCCGCGTTCAGGGCCTTCGCCCGTGAGACCTGCCAGGGCTGGAGCCTGCCGACCGAGACGGAGGACGCATTGGTGATCATCGTCAGTGAGCTGGCCACCAACGTGCATCTGCACAGCGGCAGTCCCGATGTCTCGCTCCGGCTTCTCGACGAAGAGGCGTCGATCCGGATCGAGGTGTTGGACCAAGGACGGTGGCGGCCGCGGGCGGCCCGGCGCGACGAGGGGCCGGCGACCAGCGGTCGCGGGCTGCGACTTGTCCAGGCGTACGCGACGGGTATGCGGGTCCACCGAAGTGACGGGGGCACCTGTGTGACCGCCCAGGTCGCCCGGGGCGCCGAGGGCGCCGGGGGCGCCGGGGGCGCCGGGGGCGCCGGGGAACACACGCCCTGAACCGTCAGCCCCGGCCGGTCACGGCGTCATCGCGCCGACCGGGGTGAACGGCGAGCAGTTCCGCGGTGTGAGCGCCGACGCCGAAGTCGGCCGCAGCCCCCAGATCCTCGATCGTGTCCACGTCGAGCCGGGCACTGGGCGCATGCCGCAGCCGCAACTCCACCGCCCCCGAGTCCAGATGGCGCCGCCGGGACGGCCCCTCGAACGCCGGTCGCAAGCGATGTCCGCGCTGGGCGGTCAGCACCGTCGTGCCCCTGTCCGTGTGGTCGGCGACGAACGCGCGCGGGTGGTGGTGGGCCGCTCGCAGTACCGTGTCCAGGTCCGCCGCGCGAAGACACGGCAGATCGGCCGTGACGACGGCCACGGCCGAACCGGCGCGTGTCCGCCGGGCGCTCGTGACACCCCGCACGATGGCGCGGTTGAGCCCCCCGCCGGACGCGTCGTGCACCACCTCCGCGTTCCTGCTCACCGCGTCCGCTGCCGCGTCCTCACCGCCGGTCACCACAATGACGCGTGACACCGAGAGCGCGCTCAGCACCGCGTCGAGCGTGTCCAGGAAGAACGCGCGCGCCAGACGCTCCCGGTACACGGTCGCGGGGCCGAGACGGGATTTCCCGACCGAGAACGGCTTGACCGGGATGATCGCCGTCCACGTTTCCCCTCTCACGGGCTCCTGTCCCCCTCCAGCACCGGCAGCAGTTCCGGCAGGTGTCCGTCCGAGGCTGCCGCCGCTCGCTGTCGTTCCTGCGGTACCTCGCCGTAGAGGGTGGTGCGGGGCCGGGCGGGGCGGCCCGCGGTGTCCGCGACCGCGATCAGGTC